>JAYTTH010000393.1:0-4418 GCA_043745515.1 Pseudobdellovibrionaceae bacterium
CAATCTCAAGTTCATCTTCAATTGCTTTTCTTTTAAATTCGTCAATGCTTAGTCTTTCGATGTCTTCACCAAGCTTTGACGTCTTTCTTAAATCTATTCCATCATTGAAGAGAGCCGCAATTTGTGGATCAAGTACTTGAGACAAGCTCCCTAGTTCTTCTCTGATTGTTTGAGTTTTTCTAATTAGCGTTGATAAAACTTTGTCCTCGCGTCTGTGTGTGTATTCAAAATATCTGCAATAGACTTCTTTGTTTGGCTGAAGTTTTCGGTCTATACGACCATTTCTTTGCTCGAGCCTTCCAGGATTCCAGGGAATATCATAGTGAAACAGATTCCAGCAGTGAGTTTGAAGATTTAGACCTTCTCGAGCTGCATCTGTTGCTATAAGTATTCTCAATTTATTTTTTGATGGATTTTCGTTAAAAGCTCTTTTGATTTCCTCTCGTTTATCCATACTTATTGGGCCATGAAAAACGGCTACTCTATCTAGGAAATCATTTTGATTATCAAAAAACTGCTCTAGCTGATTTTTTACATATTCTTTAGTATCTTCATATTCGGTAAAAATAATTAATCTTAATGCATTCCAATTTTTTTTATCTGGACATAAATTACTTACGATCCAATCTAAAAGGTAAGTCATCTTTCCATCTCGTTGATAGCGAGCTTTCTCCGAAAGCTTCATCATTTGTTCAAGCAATGAGCTTTCGACTTCAAGGTGTGTGCTTTCGCTTTCCTCAGTACTAAACTGCGTAAGCTCTTCAATCAATGACGACTCTAGGTGCTCCAGCTTTTCCTGATCAAGATCCGCAAGATCGTTATCTTGATCAATACCTTCTCTTACAATTTTGTAGTTCTCTTCATTAAAAATTTTATTTAAAGAGAACTTGTCCTTTATTGATTTATCAAAAGCTAATTTATGAACTTTCAGAGTTTTATAAAATGCCTCGGGCGACGAAAGAAGTCTTTGTTGTAAACCTATCAGGACAAGTCCCGAGGATGACTTCGCTTTAGCTTCTACATTTTTAATGCGCTTTTCTTTTGCTTCTTTATATTGTTGAAGCAGGTTTGATAGCTTAATCTCGGGCCAACTATCCTCCTTAATCTCGATAGATTTTACAATTCGTAATGGAAAGCCTGGGACGATGTCGCGCAAGTCTTCTTTCAGTCTTCGAACCATTATCTCATCAATCATTTTGGGATCTTTTATTTTTTCGGACCGGTAAAAACGGTTTGGATCTAAAATTTCAAGTAACGTCGAAAAACTATTGGAGTGACCATTGTGTGGCGTGGCAGACAAGAAAAGTCGATGTTCAAATCTTGGAGATAAATCACGTATCGCTTTCGTAAACTGGCTTTCAACAGCATATAACCCATCACTTGACGGCGCGGCATGATGGGCTTCATCAAGTATAAGCAACGACCTTCCTCTAAATTCAGTTAGCCAATCCCTAAGTAGAGACGTGAATTCGTCATCGATCAACATTCTGTGGGAAACAAGAAAACGAGAATGAGTCTCCCAAGGGTTGACGGCCCATCCACGCTCTTGGCGTACTTTGGAAATATATTTTTTATCCATGATTTCAAAAATAAGACCGAATCTGTTTTCGAGTTCTTCTTTCCATTGATAAAGCATCGAAGGTGGAGCAAAAACCACAATATCTTTTGCTTTCTTTCGGATAAGCAACTCGCGAGCGATTAGTCCAGCTTCGATAGTTTTTCCAAGTCCTACATCGTCAGCAATAAATAAATTTACTCGTGGAAGTTTTAGAGCCTTCCATAAAGGCTCCAGTTGATATGGTTCAATTTTAATTCCAGATCTAAACGGCGCTTGAAATAATTCTGGGTCAGTTGATGTGATCGAGTTCCAATTTAGGTTGTGATAAAATGCCGAGAAAACTTTAGGGTCATCAAAGGTTCTACCTGATAGATCAACCCAATCCTCACCGTAGTTTGGAATTTTATCTAATTCCTTCTCCCACAAAATTTTTATTTGCTGTCCTTGAGCATCGTCGTCAATGCAACTAAGAGAAACAATATGAGCAGTGTCGCTGGTTATAGGATGGGTAGGTGCAAATACCTCTTCCACTATGTATTGCCTCTGCCTAATGTAAACTGTGCTTCCAATCTCTGGCGCTAATTGCATTCGATACTTCCTTGCTCTTCGGCACCGCCACTTATGATCCAAGTGTCGACTTCGGAAGCTTTAAATTTCCAAAGACGACCGACACGATGTGCAGGAATTTTTTTGCGCTCAATCCAGCGGTAGATCGTTTCTTTTGAGATTCCTAAATGTGCCGCTATCTCTTCAACAGAAAGCCATCTTTCGGCGTCGACCAATGTTTCCTCCAGTGAAGATTTAGTGAACTGTAATCGCAAAATTAGATCATCTGAGTGTATTCATGACAAGCCAATACCAATGAAAACAATGTTGATTCGAAGATCGGATTAAGAGCCGCTGCAATAAATTGAATAAAGCATATCGCTATACGCCGCTATGCATCTAAGTATGAGTGCCTTTATAAGTTCTTAACACCATTTTTTGTGCAAGTATTTCGAGAACTTAATGAAATTTGAGACTTGAGTCTCACGAGTTACATTTGAAAACTTACTAATTTCGATAAGTTGACAACATCATAGTCTCATTGTCTAAAGATGCCATCTGATTATACAGATGGGGGCAAAAGTGAAAAACCAAATCGTCGGAACATGGCTCCTGGAGCGTTTCTTAATTGAGTCACCTCAAAAAGAAAAGCGTGATTGGGGTAGCAATTCCCAGGGCTTACTTATCTACACTTTATCGGGCCACATGAGCGTGAGTATCAATAGAGATGTTGAAAAAAAATCTGCCGTGGAAGCTCAAAATTATTTCGACTCAATACTTTTTTATTCGGGGACGTTTTCTGTTGATGGAGAAATTGTAAAACACCAAGTGACTCAAGCTTCTAATCCAGCCCGTATTGGAAAAGAACAAATCCGCTTTGCAAAGCTTGAAGGTAATATTTTAACACTAACGTCGCCTGATGAGTCGTTTGGCCGTGCAATTTTAACTTGGAGAAAAATTGCATGAAGTTACTGATACCTTGCATGTTGAGTTTAATATTTACGGCTACGGCCAATTCACAGTCTGATATTAACCAACTTATAAAAGTTAAAATTTCGTTCATGGAAGCATTGGCTCCGAAAGATACGACTTCATCTGAACGTTTTCAAAAAGAATACGAGTATGCAATTCAGACAGGAAAAGATCTCACTCGTGAAAAACTGAAATTATGCGGCTATGAAATAACCGAAAATAAACTTCTTTATGATGCTAGTGATAATTTGCAAGCCTTCGAACAAGCTAAAAAGTCTGAAACATCTGGAGCTTGGCTTATTGTTGGCCCTCGAAGAAGCAACCATTATCTATTGGCGGTTAAGGGTGCCCCTGAAACACCTAGCGTAAGCATAATGGCCTCATCCAAAGAAGTGTTTCAGCTAAATTCACTGCATTTATCGCTTGCTCAGTCGAATCGAAAAATGGCTGAAGTGCTAGCGCGCGAAGTTCAGAAAAAATTTAAACCGAATGCAAAATATTTTTCAATTGTTAGTGAAGATTGCGTGTCTTGTGTCGATTTTGCGGAAAGTTTTGATTCCGCTGCAAAAAAATTAAAATTGAAAAATACCCATCAACTCAAAATATCAGGTGAGCAGCCAAATATTGAAAGTCTTAAAAAAATCTTACTTAAAGAAAAACCAGACTTCGTAGTAATTCCAAACTATTCAATGGTTTCTTCGTATTTAATGGGAATCATTTCAAAATGGAATTCTAAAATATTTTTCATCGGTGGCGACGGATGGGGCGACGCTAAATATGGATTTGTGCATGATTCCCCTCAATTATCAAAAGTTAACGGAATGACAGTCAAGGGATTACCTCCCGTTAATAAAGGCTTAGAATTTTTTGATCTAGGCAAAGAAATTTTAAAGAACCCTAGTCTTGCGGCCGCATTTCCCGCAAGTGGCTCGGCACAGGCATTACTTAAGGCAATCCAGGACGTGTCTGAGATTCTTTGTAAGTATAAGCCAAAAGACAAAGCTGAATTTGCAATTAATTTTAAAGAGAATGGTTCGCAATACTTTAAAAACCCTTGGGGAGTTAGTGTTTATAAACTATCTGAAGGCGAAATTGTATTCGATAAAACTGTGAAGTGATATGAACAGGCCGAAGCAAATAAAGCATTATATTTTCCACTCCTGGCTCATCGCTGGAGTTATTGCTTTTACTGCGAGTCTAATTCTATTTCTTGCTTTAGGTATTTTTAGTTATAACAAGGCTATCGAGATAGCGAAGTCGGAATTGACCGAAAAGGCAACAAAAGCCGCTCGTCGAATCTCTGCTGAACTTTTGCTGGAAGGGCGTGGTTCACCTGAATCCG
>JAYTTH010000394.1:0-4411 GCA_043745515.1 Pseudobdellovibrionaceae bacterium
TTTTATAATATTGAGCATTCCCTTCGATCGGTCCGAATACTTTCCATTAGGATATAATTTAATTACTTCCTGAAATCGAATGATCGATTTTTCTTTTTCACCCAGGCGATAGTACGATAAGGCGCTATAGTAATGTGGCTCATCAATAAGTAGCTTCTGGCAAAATTCGATAGCCTTGTCCAAAGCCAATATTGAAGCTTCGTAGTTTTTCATTTCAAAATAGGACCGTCCAAAATAGGAATGTGCAAAACAATTGTCTGGCTGTGTAGCAATAGCCTTTTGAAAATTATCCTTTGCCTGGTCATATTTTTTTTGATTAAAAAAATTCAAACCTAAATTAATATAGGCCCGCTCTTGAGAGGGGTAGGTCAAATCATTGGTAACAATATTTAACATTTTTTCGGCATCCGCATAACGGCTAACCTCAATGTAAACACGAGCTAAATTGTTTCGAGCGTCTGTAAAAGTCGGATCTATTTTAATAGCTTTTTCAAAATGAGAAATCGAAGTAGAATAGCGCTCTTTCATAAAATAAGTTAAACCCAAACTATTTTGAATTCCCGCATTGTCAGGATCATTTGTTTCCGCGGTTAAAAACTCTTTAAGCGCTAAAGAGTAATTTTCGTTTTGATAAAGGGAATTTCCATTGGCCGCATGTAACATTGCGTTTTCTTGGTTTATCCGAAGCGATGTGCAACCAGAAAGGAAGAGCATCGTCATAAGAAACAAAAATGTATACTTTTTTAGCATTGCTATAAAGTTAGTGGGTTGTCTTTGTAGTGTCAATCTTATCGATTGAGAATTCCACAACAGTTTCAATATGTTCTGTTTGAGGAAACATATCGATTGTTTGCACAGATTTAAAATTTAAAGTGAGACCCCATTTGCCAGCAGTGTCCTTAAGAACCCGTAAATCTCGGGCCAGGGTCGTTGGTTCACAACTAACATAGATGACCCTATTTCTTGGTGAGGATCCTAGAATCAGCATAGTATTTGAGTCGCACCCCGTACGAGGCGGATCTAAAATGAGGACGTCGGTGGAATCAAAAAGAACTGATTCAAAATACTTTTCCACACTAGAAGGAATAAATTTAGCCCTCAACTTCAGTAGGTTCGCCTGAGACCTGCCTAAGCTGACTAAGGCCGGGTTCATTTCAATTCCCAAACATTCATGACCTGGAAGCGCCTTTGAAATGGCCAATAAAAAATTACCATCGCCGGAATAAAGGTCATAAACTTTTGTTTTAGGCTTGGCAGCCAGAACTTTATTTACAACCAAATCCACTAGGACTTCGTTTGCAAATCGGTTTACTTGAGAAAAAAGTTGCGGCTGACCCAAAGAGTTCAAATCGCGCCGGTGAACAATTAGACTTTTATCAACTACCAGTTCTAATTTTTCGCTGTTTTGAAAGTCTTTTCCGGTTTTTAATGATCGTAGTTCATCGTTTATGGCCGTTTCGGCTATTAAACAGTTTTCTACTGGAACAACTTTATTTGAAAGTCGCTTATTAAAACCAAATTCGCCATTTTCAATATGTATTTGAATTCGATTTCTATAGTTCCATATTTTAGGAGACAATATGGGAGCCAGAAACAAAGACTCGTCTGTCAAAGACAAGGCCCGCATAAGCGTTTCCTTAACCAAGCCGTCTTTGATTTCTACCTGTTTTGGATAATCAATGTGTTGAAAATCACACCCACCGCATTGGGTATAATGTGGGCAAGGAGCGGTCACTCGCATTGGGCTGGGTTTTAAGATTTGTACGATCTCGGCATCGATAAAATTCTTACTTACCTTTAAAACTTTGACCCTCAGTGCGTCTTCAGGAGTTGAATAAGGCACGAAAACAACCTGATCATTAATCCGCGCTAAGCCCTTGCCTCGATTAGCCATTTTTTCAATTTCAATTTCAATTTCATCGCCAACTTTTATCATTTGATGCTCAGGTCCATACCATAAAGGTAAAAAAAAGAGGCCTAAAAAGACCTCTTTGTAAATTAAACTCAGTGAACCTAAATACTACATATTTGCAAACTCATGTTTATCAAAAAATAGAGCCAATTCACGTTTTGCTGATTCTGGCGAATCAGATCCATGAACAGCATTTTCCCCAACATTGGCACCGTGTTTAGCTCGGATTGTCCCTGCATTTGCTTTTTTAGGGTCTGTTGCGCCCATAAGATCACGATTTTTCAAAACTGCGTTTTCACCAGACAGGCACATCAAAACAACCGGTCCAGACGTCATAAATGTAACTAATTCGCCAAAAAAAGGACGCTCTTTGTGTTCAGCATAAAAAAGTTCGCATTTGTCTTTTGATAAAACTGCCATTTTCATAGCCGCCACACGTAAACCATTTTCTTCGAATTGTTTTACGATATCGCCAATTGCGTTCTTTTTAACAGCATTAGGTTTGATGATAGAAAACGTTTTTTCCATAGACATAATAATCTCCTGATATTTTGGGTGTTCATAACACCCAATGATATGTTTTTAAAGTTCTATTTTAACATCGATTTCAAAGTCGTACCCATGTCAGCAGGGCTTCTAGAAATCTTGCAGCCAGCGGCTTCTAGGGCATCGAATTTTGCTTGGGCTGTGCCTTTGCCACCACTGATAATAGCACCGGCATGGCCCATTCGCTTCCCGGCGGGAGCCGAAGCACCCGCAATAAAAGCAGCAACTGGCTTTTTAAATTCTTTTTTAATATAGGCAGCAGCTTCTTCTTCGGCAGAGCCCCCAATTTCACCAATCATTATGACGGCTTCGGTTCCAGGATCGGCGTTAAAAAGCTTCAATACATCGATAAAATTTGTTCCATTCACGGGATCACCGCCGATGCCCACGCAGGTCGATTGACCTAAACCTACTTGAGTAAGCTGGAATACGGATTCATAAGTCAAAGTCCCTGATCTTGATACCACGCCAATTTTTCCCGGCATGTGAATATGACCAGGCATGATTCCAATTTTGCATTGTCCTGGGGTTATCACGCCTGGGCAGTTTGGACCAATTAAACGGGTTCGTTTGCCTTCCATATAACGTTTAACCCGAACCATATCTAAAACAGGAATTCCTTCAGTGATGCAAATTACTAAATCCAAATCCGCATCAACGGCCTCCATAATTGAATCCGCCGCAAAACTAGGCGGTACAAAAATCATTGATACATTGGCGCCTGTTTGTTTTTTTGCATCATGAACAGTATTGAAAACGGGCAAATTGATATGAGTCGTTCCGCCTTTTCCAGGAGTCACGCCCCCAACCATCTTGGTGCCGTAGGCCGCACATTGTTCGGAATGGAATGTACCCTGTGAGCCGGTAATACCCTGACAAATAACTCGTGTTTCTTTGTTAATTAAAATAGCCATTTCATTATCCTTTCTTAGCTTTTTGTAGCTTGAACCACTTTTTTAGCGGCATCGGTTAGATCGTCAGCGGGAATGATATTCAAGCCGCTCTCTCTTAAAAGTTTTTTACCTAATTCTACGTTTGTACCTTCTAATCGAACGACTAAAGGAACTTTGAGGCCCGTTTCTTTTGAAGCTGCGATTACGCCTTCTGCAATCACATCACATTTCATGATTCCGCCGAAGATATTCACTAAAATAGCTTTTACATTTGGGTCTTTAAGAATGATTTTAAAGGCGGCTGTTACTTTTTCTTTGTTAGCGCCTCCGCCAACATCTAGAAAATTCGCAGGGTATCCGCCATGCAATTGAATAATATCCAACGTCGACATAGCAAGACCGGCGCCGTTAACTAGGCAACCGACAGTTCCGTGAAGCTTAATAAATGCTAAATCGTATTTGGACGCTTCAATCTCGGTAGGCTCTTCTTCTGACAGATCCCTAAGTTCTAAAACTTCCGGATGACGATAAAGTGCGTTAGAATCAAAATTCATTTTAGCATCTAGGGCCAAAACATCGCCTTCTTTGGTTACCACCAATGGGTTAATTTCAGCGATAGAACAATCAGTTTGAATAAAGGATTGATAAAGTCCAACAAAAAATTTAGTCGCTTTGGCCACAACATCAGGGGCCATTCCAATTTCAAATGCTAACCAACGCGCTTGAAATGCAGCCAATCCAATTGCGGGATCTATAGTCACTTTTTTAATTTTTTCAGGATGTTTGTCGGCCACTTCTTCGATGTCCATGCCGCCTTCGCTAGACGCCATCATCGTTACACGTCCAGTAACGCGATCAACTACACAAGCGACATAATATTCTTTGGCAATATTGCAACCTTGTTCGATAAAAACTTTTTGGACTTTTTTACCTTCAGGCCCTGTTTGATGCGTAACCAAAGTCATTCCTAAAATCTTTTGAGCATAGGATTTAACTTCGTCCATAGATTTTGCAACCTTAACTCCGCCGCCTTTTCCACGTCCACCGGCGTGAATCTGAG
>JAYTTH010000395.1:0-4404 GCA_043745515.1 Pseudobdellovibrionaceae bacterium
TCTTCAAAAAAGCTAGAAAAGGAGCGAACCCTGAAAACGGGGTAGCCTTCATGTTGGGGTCAAAAACCATGCGATTTCACTTCAATATTTGGGTCACATCTTGATCTGTCACAATGAGGTCAAGTCTAAATATTTTGGCTCGTGTCAATTATCTAGAACACCTAGCCAATATTGAAAATCCCAGTTTGAGACGAAAACTTTCCGGACACGTTCATGTAGACACAAATTCGCAAAAAAAGTCAGTGTTTGGTGAACCCGACCATTTCCAGAATTTGTTTCACTATGAGATTTCCTTAGGAAACAAAGTGTTTGGCTGTGTTGGCATGTGTTTTAAAAGTGGTATGTAACTAGCATACTAATTAGACAGAACCTTCAATTTTGAAGGAGGAGTGTATGAAAAATAAGATTTTGCTTCTACTATTTATAGTGTCTTTTGTTGGAGTCGGTTGCTCGTCTAAAAAGAGCGATGCGACACCTCCTGCTGGCTCAACACCAGTTGTTACCAACCCGGTTGATCCAGGGGCGCCAGGCGGCACCGGAACAGGCGGAGGATTGACTACTGCCAGTGGTGATACGGTTGAATTTGTTCCCGTTGATTTTGCAACCTTTAATTCCTATGTAGGTACACACCCTTTAAATAGTCCTAAAAACATAAAAGTGTCAGTGAATTTAAAAGACAACGGCTCGTTACGGTATTATGGATCGATAAAAATATCTTATGAAGATAATGGTCAAACAAACACAGGGACCTTTGAATCAGGATCTGGAACAAATCAGAATTTGTCCGGATTAAAAGACAACGACGTAATGGAGTCTATCTATAACTACTGGTTTAAAAGTGGAACGACAACGGTTTACTCGGGTTTGTATCAAGATGTGTATGGATCCATTGTGTTTGTGGTCGACAAATCATTGGATCAAGGTGATGGCCAAGGGTCTGCCTACGTAAGTGGGTCAGTCTACTTTAAAAATTTTGCTCAGTCACAAGCAACGCAAAGTCCTTACAGAAAATGTTGGTTTATTTACAACGGACCTTACAATTGTCAGTCAAGCACAGTGATGGCGAAAAGCGCAATTTACCCTACGACTGGTGAAGGTTATAGAAAGCTAGGTACATTCAGCGGAATGTCCCGAGCGCGAGCATTTAATTTACAATAAAAGAAATATTAGGAGATTGTTATGAAAACTAAAAACAATTTTAAAGTAAGAGGCTGGAAACAAAATATTGTACACTGGACGGGCGTGGTGGCACTTTCGTTCGCCGTTTTGATTTCTTGCCAAAAGAAAGATTCCTCTAACACTAGTTATGTAGGGCCTGTGGTGCCATTAACGACCGCGGGAATTGCTGGTCAGTGTGTCGGATGTACCTTTGCACAAGTTCAACTTGGTGAAGTAATGTCAGAAGGAACAAGTTCTTTTCCCGTTAGAATTTTTTGGCGATTAATCGGCGATCAAGTGCGGGTTCAGCAAATGGCAGCCTATGGCAGCTCAGTAAAAAACTATTCTGGAGCAATCGCAGTAACGGGCGAGTTCAATGTTCTTAGCCAAATCACAGTTGGAAGTAGCTACTATACAGGTTATGCATCGGGCTGTGTTATCCCGGCTGGCGTTTATCAGATAAATACGCTGCAAGTCGGAAACGCGACTAACGGAAGCTTTACGATCCCACAATTTGAGGCCGTCAGCGGTGCCACACGAGTGATCTTTGCTTTAGGCAATGCTACACTCATTGATCCTAATGCAGATGGTGTACTTGATCGGGCTAACGATCATTTGTACGGACAGTTAGTGCCAGTAGCCATGACCAATGGTGCGGCACAAATTCAGTGCAATGATCCTGGTATTGCCATTTACTAGAGCATTTACAGTACTAAATATTTTAAACGAGGCGCCGATTTCGAAAGAAGTCGGCGCTTTTGTGTTAACACCAATTTGGAACCACTTCCTATTTAAGAATCTGACATATAGCTATGCTTTTTCTATTCGTTAGAAAGAAATGAACTGATTGACTTTACTCTGTTTTCTAATTTTAATGCTATTATGGAATTGAATTTGTGGGTTGAATTTTTCGAAGAGCTTCAAAATGTGCGCGGCCGATCTCAAAATACTATCATGGCGTATCGCCGTGATCTCGAATTGTGGATTAAGTTCAAGCAGCAGAGTCCGTCGGCACCGGTAACACAGTTTTATGAACACATGAAAAACGAAAATTTATCGCCCCGTTCACAGGCGCGAGTGATATCGTCTATCAGAACGTATTTTAGATTTTGCGAATCAAAAGGTATTAAGGCTCCTGAACTTCGCGAATTAAAACCACCAAAAATTAAATTGTCTCTTCCGAAGTCATTGACTCAGGATGAATTTCAGCGCCTTTTTGAAGCGTGTGTGGTTCCGGATCCAAATAAAACATCAAGAAACCGCCTGACCCTTCTATTGCTATATGGATTGGGATGCCGAGTTACTGAGCTGACTGGTCTAAACGTGAATGACTTTAACCCGACAGATCGCTGGGTCAAAATCCTAGGTAAGGGAAATAAAGAGCGTTTAGTTCCCGTGACAGAGAAATTGGCTGAAAGTTTAAGCTATTATTTAAAGGAAGTTCGTCATTATTTGATCAAAGACGCGACTCCATCATTGTTGATAAATGATCGCGGTAATCGTCCTTCACGTGTCGATGTGTGGCGCTGGCTAGATGCCTGGTCAACACGCGCGGAATTTCCAGAGACTGTTAATCCACATCGTTTTCGACATGGTTGTGCAACGGCCTTGCTAGAGGGTGGAGCTGATTTGCGATCTATTCAAATGTTACTAGGCCATGCCAGTATTCAAACAACGCAAGTGTACACCACTGTAACAGCAAAAAGCTTGAATCAGACGATTGAAGAGCACCACCCATTGAGTGGTCTTGAAAATCAGGCGCTTCGTCCTCCGAAAGCTGATCTCGGTACTTAATCCACGTTTTTAAGAAATCATTGGTGTTTGTCGCAATCCATTCCAGAATTGCAGGCAGATATTTGAATGAAAATAATTGGATTTTGTCGGCGGCTTAAAGAATCAATTCCAGTAGAAATTGAAATCAGTTTTGTTCCTGGGTTGCCGCAAATTCATCTTATCGGGCAAGCGCATCCCACTCTTAAAGAAAGTCTAATTAAAATAAAAAGTATCATTAAAGCCTTGGGTATTGAGCTTCCAAAAAGCAAGCAAATCATCGTAAATTTGCGAGCGGGGGATTTTCAAAAAAAGTCTTTAGAGCTCGAATTGCCAATAATGGTCGCGATCTTGCGGGAATTAAAAGCCATTTCTTTTTTGGGCGATAGCGATGTATTTGTGCATGGTGAACTTAGTTTAGACGGCCATATTTTCTCAACTGAACTTCTATTGTTAAAAAAATTAGTCTCTGAAACTGATTTGATCACAGGTGCCTACAGTGATGGGCCTTTAACTCAGCGCCATTTAGTATTTGAAAACATTAAAGAGTTGGTGTCTTTTTTTGGGCCTACCGGAAAAGAAAAAGGCAGCAAATCAAAACTAAAAACTAAAGGCGTAACTTTTAAAATTTCGCAAGACATTAGCCAGTTAAGCCCACCACTTAATGTGTTTTCTAAAAGAGAAATGGCTCCTCAATTTGAAAAAGATCCGACGCAGATATTTTTCACAGCCAGCGAGCGGGAACTTTTAAAAATAGTGAGTTTGGGACGACATTCACTACTTTTGATGGGACCCCGGGGACTTGGTAAATCGACTTTAGCTGAATCTTTAAATTTTCTGGCAGAGCCGCCGGACGAAGATACATTTTTACACCAAATGAAATATTTTTTCGTTGAAGACGGGCGGTATTGGCGACCGTTTGTCCATCCTCATCATTCCATATCGCATTTAGCACTCATTGGCGGGGGGTCGCAGTGTTTACCCGGAGAGATAACGAGGGCTCATGGCGGTATTTTACTAATGGACGAATTTTTAGAGTTTGATCCAAAGTGCCAAGAAGCATTGCGCGAACCGATGCAAACAAAAACGATCCATTTAGCTCGGGGTCAGAAATATCAGAAATACGATTGTGATTTTCAGCTGATAGCGACGACCAACTTGTGTATCTGCGGCCAATGGCTTCCGGGTAAATCAATGGATTGCTCGTATTCCCAATGGAAGTGCGGAAAGTACCGCGATAAGCTGTCTGGCCCGGTCATAGACCGGTTTCATATTTTATCGTTTATGCGGCCTCAGGATAAGGCCGCCAAGGTGTTTACTTTGGATTCAATCGCCGATGAAATTAACGCTATCCGAAGCGGGTTTAAACAGCGGCGTGAAGCCCTGGCATTCAATAAAAAGAATTTATCCATTGGTCTGCGAGCCCGGCTCGACAACGAACTAAGCTCGATGAGAAGACTAAACGCGTCGATAGAA
>JAYTTH010000396.1:0-4396 GCA_043745515.1 Pseudobdellovibrionaceae bacterium
TTACCGCAGTTTGCTTGTTTCAAATGAATTTGACAAAGGATCGATGGGTTTGAATTTTATATTTATGGGGTATTTCTAAAACATGTTTTTTTTCAAAAACCTTCAGTATAAATCCAAAAAAAGTGTAGTATTTTTAATTTGGTTTTTCAAAAATCCCATCGAACACATAAAACGTTTACCCAAATGGTCACTCAGAAATATTGTGCTGGTCCACTTTTTTTTCTCTATTGTGTCGGGAACCTTGGCCGGACTTATTAGCCTAAAAATTTGGAATATCATTTTTGGAATTTTAGCATTTCCATTTATTTCAATGACCCTAACCTTGGTATTCGGTTCCTTCATTTATTATTATTTTCAAGTTTTCGAAAAACGGTCCGTAGATTTTGTTAAGCTCTTATCACTCGTTGTTTTTGCAAATTTTCCATTTTTTATATTTCAAATCGCTTCCGATTACATTCCACCAATCGGGATAGTTGGTTTGTTATTTACAGGTATGTTATTAATTGTGGGACTGACAGAAAATTTCAAAATGGAAAAAAGACGCGCTATCCGATTGGTTGGGCAACTTTGGTTTCTGATTTTTCTTGTCTGGCTTTTCAATCGATTGAGTACCCAAAAAATGGATTCCTTTTAGTAACTAACTATCCAAATCCCGAGGACTTTCTTGCTGTTTTCGAAAGTAAAACGAGTGCTATGGCAGTTTCGATCAGTCAATAAAAAAAGAATATTATTAAACCTTACCTGTCGATCCAAATCCGCCGTGGCCACGGTCGGTATTTCCAAGCTCCGAGACAACTTCAATTTCAGCTTGAATGATGGGACATACAACCAATTGAGCGATACGATCTTGATCGCGAATTTCGATGGGCTCTTGGCCCAAATTAATTAGGATAATTTTTACTTCACCACGATAGTCAGCATCAATCGTTCCCGGAGTATTCAACAATGTCATGCCTTGCTTTATCGCCCAGCCACTGCGAGGTCGTGCTTGAATTTCAAAGCCTTCAGGCACTTCAAAAGACAAACCAGTCGCAACCAGCGCCCGTTCATTTGGATTTAACACTATCATTTTATCGATCTGCGCGCGAACATCAAGACCGCTGGAACCTTTTGATTGATAGGCAGGAATGTCACCTTTGAAATGAGGCCATTTTTGCAGTTTAATTTTCATAGCAAACCTTCCCATTCGAGTTTTATTTTAGAGTTTAGACCACCAAGATTGCTTGGCTTCAACCTTTGGACCCAACAGGACTCCAGACAACAAATCTAAATCCATATGGTGTTCCAAATAGTCAGCTACTGAATCCACACTAATCGAATTGATCATTTTTTGAATATCATCAATTGATTTTGGTTTTTTAAACATAAGTTCATTAACTGCAATACTATTCATACGATTTTCAACATCTTCAGAACCTAATAAAATGCCGCCTTTAATCTGACTTTTAAAGAAATTTACTTCCTTTAAGGTCAATCCTTTAGCTTTCAATTTACGAAGCTCTTTGTGAGTCGTTTCCACTAGCTCTTTCAGTTTTTTACCATCACACGCCGCATGTATGGTGATAAATCCAACATCAGACATAGTGTGCAACTGACTTTGGATCGAATAGGCTAAGCCTTTAGTTTCGCGAACACTTTGAAATAGTCGTGACGTCATACCGCCGCCCAGGACCGAATTCACTATAAACGCTTCCATTCGCAAATCATCGCGAAAAGACGTAGACGGTAGCAACATTAAAACATGAGTCTGTTCAGTCGCTTTATCTTTGGAAATCATAGCTTTTGAAAAAGCAGGACGGCTCGTTCCGACTTTAGCCATTTCGCCTTTGGTTTTGCGGGCTTTTAATTTTTTATTTAAAAAATTTAAAATATGATCATGATTTAAATTTCCAGCGCAACTGATGACTAAATTTGAACCCTGATAGTTGTCGTTGTAATAGTCGTAAATATCATTTTCTTTGAATCCATATACTGATTTCAAAGTTCCCAATATTGGGCGCCCCACTGTGTGCCCGGCAAATACGGGTTCTAACATATAATCATAAATAATATCATCGGGTTGATCTTCGCTCATGGCGATTTCTTGAATAATTACATTTTTTTCGTTTGCGAAATCTTTTTTGGAAAATTTCATGTTGGACACAAGATCCACCAACACATCGACGGCTTCTTGCCAATCGTCTTTCAATACCAAACCATGAAAACAAGTGTGCTCTTTGCTGGTAAAAGCATTCAGATCCCCGCCCAAAGCTTCTAAAGATTTTGCAATATCAAACGCCGATCGACGTTTGGTGCCTTTAAATACAATATGTTCTAAAAAATGAGTAATTCCAGAAAGTTTTTCAGTTTCATAACGGGAACCGACGTCCACCCAAAAACCCACAGAAAATGACTGCGAGGTCGAATGGTGCTCCGTTACAAGCGTTGCACCACTATCGAGTAATGATTTTTTATATTTTGGTAAAGGCATTCGCTTTTACTGTAACAATGCTTTACGAGACAATTTAATTCGCCCGGCGCGATCCACTTCAAGAACTTTCACATCGATCATTTCGCCTTCTTGAAGGACATCTGTGACCTGCTTGATTCGTTCGTTAGCGATTTCAGAGATATGCAATAACCCTTGGCTTCCAGGGAAAATTTCAACAAATGCTCCGAATTCAGCGATCTTAACCACTTTGCCTTTGTATGTCTTGCCTACTTCGGCTTCTGCACAAATGGCATTAATCATCTCTAGGGCTTTCTTAGTTGCTTCAGGGTCACTCGAAGCTACATGAATAGTTCCATCGTCTTCAATTTCAATTTTAACACCAGTGGCTTCTGTAATTCCGCGTATAACTTTACCGCCGGCACCAATCACTTCACGAATCTTATCTACCTTAATTTTAATAGTTTCAATTCGAGGAGCAAATTCAGAGATCTGACCACGAGCTAGCTTAATTACTTTTTCCATTTCAGTTAAGATATGTAGCCGACCAACGCGAGCTTGTTCAAGTGCTTGCTCCATTACTTCAAACGATACAGAATCGATTTTGATATCCATCTGAAGCGCCGTGATTCCAGTCGATGTACCCGCCACTTTGAAATCCATATCACCCAAATGATCTTCATCGCCTAAGATATCGCTTAAAACCGCATACTTGTTGCCTTCTTTAATCAAGCCCATCGCGATACCTGCAACGTTGCCCTTAATCTGAACGCCGGCATCAAGAAGCGCTAGCGTACCCGAGCAAACAGTGCCCATAGAAGACGAACCATTACTTTCTAAAACTTCGCTAACAATCCGAATAGTATAGGGAAATACAGCTTGGTCAGGAATGACAGGCTTCAACGCTCTCTCAGCCAGATTTCCGTGACCAATTTCTCGACGACCTTGTCCGCCAAAGCGACCGACTTCACCTACTGAAAACGGTGGAAAATTGTAATGGAGCATGAATTTTCGTTTAATAGTTCCATTAAGGGCATCTACGGATTGTTCATCATCGCCCGTACCCAACGTTACAGTTCCCAATACTTGAGTTTCTCCGCGAGTAAACAAACCAGATCCGTGAGCGCGTGGTAAAAAGCCCACTTCATTTGAAATTGGTCGTACCGTTTTAGTATCACGACCGTCTAAACGGATCTTGCTATCTAAAATCAATGCGCGAGATATCTTGTACTTCACATCTTCAAGGATTGTGTCTAGGTCTTTAGTCCGTTCGCCCCGCACATCTTTTTCAGTGATGGTTTCTACAAAGGCTTTGTGGGCCTTGTCGTAGGCTTCATCCGCCGCTGCGTAACGTTCTAACTTTTCTTTTACTTGAAATGCTTTTTGAATTTCAGGAGTTAACAAAGTTTCCACATTTTTGCGGAAAGTCTCGTCGATCTTTTTAGGTTCGAATTTTCGTTTGGCTTTAGATCCTGTTTTTTCACGCAATTCATCTTGCGCGTTTAACAGAGGTTGTAGAGCTTCATGTCCAAACTTTAAAGCGCCCAATACTGCCGCTTCATTCACAAACTTGGTTTCGCCTTCAACCATCAATAACCCATTGCGAGTTCCCGCAACGATGACATCGAGATCAGATTTTTCCATTTGTTGAGGCGTTGGATTCGCAATGAACTGCCCGTCTACACGACCTACTTGAAGGGCCGCTGTCGGTCCGCTAAATGGAATATCAGAAATATGAAGCGCCGAAGACGCTCCTAACGAGGCTAAAATTTCTATTGGAAACGACCCATCGGCGCTTAATACAGTCGCTACAACTTGAGTTTCGTTTTTATAACCTTCAGGAAACGAAGGACGCAGAGGCCGGTCGATCAATCGAGCAATCAGAACTTGTTCTGTGCTGGGTCTGGCTTCCCGTTTAAAATAACCACCGGGAATTTTTCCAGTTGCATAAAATTTTTCTTGGTATTC
>JAYTTH010000397.1:0-4393 GCA_043745515.1 Pseudobdellovibrionaceae bacterium
TTGCCTAGAAAATATCCTGTTCTAATGTGAATCTCGGTGGGTTTAGACCAACTTGATTGGCTGAAACAAAATAAAGAAAATAGAAAAAAACTAAGCGCTTTCACGTTTTTTAATATCATCAGTGTTCCCTTGCCCGTGCGGAACGCGTTCGACAACGCCGACTTCGACGGGCACAAGAGCGAGGCTGCTGGAGGGGGTCGGTTGGGGGGGGGGCATCTGCACGATCACACGGGTAGCCCGAAACGAATCAAAAAGGTGAAGGGTCATCGAATACACAAGTAAAACAAATAGGATTCCGGCTATGATAAGTCGCAAAAAATTAGGATCGTCTAGATATTCGCCATAAGGAATATTAGATCTATTTTTAATTTTAGCGGCCGAAGAGATATTTCTTGAAGTCGACTCGGGTTCTGCAATGGCCTCTTCGGAATCTTCTTTTTCCTTAGGGGCTGGTTTTATCTTTTTTTCTGCGACTGGTGCCGTTAGTAAAACAACTGAGGGCGCTATCGGTTCAATCGGAGGGGTAACCACAACTGGTGCCAAAATAGCAGTCGACGGTTTCACTGCGACTGGCGAGGGTGGTCGCGGCGCAATTACATAACTGAGTTTAATTTTGTCTATGTGAACTAGCGGAATTTCCGTTCTTGCTTGGGTTTTGTAGCCTTCAGCAGACGATTTATCGACCCAATAGGGAAAAATGAGTGAGATTTCGACGGCATAAATTTGGGAAACAAGGGATTGAGTTTCAGATTGGCTCATATCGAGTTCATTCATTGGAACTACCATATCAAGCTTTTCTAAGTTGACCGTTGTTTTGGCAGGTGCCTTTGTCATTTTCCATCTGACTTTCATCGCGACATGAACTTTGTCTTCGTGAAATGATTTGTTGATTTGCTCGGAAAGATTTTTCTTCAGCCATCGTTCGAGTTCTACTTTTTTTTTCTCTTTTCCTACAAGAAACCCCATGCCAGATTCAGCTGGAGCGAAATTGGAAACTGTTATAAAAAATAAAACTAGTGCAACTATTTTCATTTAGGTTTTTCCAGAGCTTTGAGTGGAGCTAAAGTTTTGGCAGGTGCAGGAGCAGGCGGAACACTGGCTACTTCGCGGGAATTTCCTCGTAATATTGCTACCATCCGCGCGGCTTCTGCACTTTTTGGATTTAGTTTTAGGGCTTTGGAGTAGGCATCGTAGGCCGCTTGGGTTTGTCCCTTTAAATAGTAAATTCCACCATACAATTCTTGAGTTGAAGAAATATAGGGAGCCACCTTGTTCATATCGTTTAACAATGACAAAGCTTCATCATACCGTTGTACTTTCACAAGGCGTTGCACTTCAAAACTACTTTCGACAATCCAGCTTAAGGTAGCTTGATCCGCGTTTGCAAATGAGGGATTCAATTCTACGCTTAAAAGTAAATTAGAAATATTTGGTTCCGTGATAAGCATGGATTTTGATTCAAACCCGTCTTTAGAAAATTGAACCATTAGAGGGCTTGATAAATTTGGATCGGCATTTAGTTTTTTTGAACTAATTGACACAGGCGTCTGTCCCAGAAAAACTTTCTTACCTTGCCCCAGTGAATGAGCGTAAACATTGGCTTGGGAAGGATTGCTATAAAACGTAACTTGAGACGATGTCGCACATCCCGTTACAACAATGAGAGAAATTTGTAAGATCACTTTTAGGCTTTTGCGGACTTTCATATGTAGTTAGTCGGTCATTAATAATTTATTTTTACCGAGGATAAAAAAATATAGACCTAAGTTGAGACACTATTAGTGATTAAGTGGGCATTCAAACTAAAATCTAGGACGATCCTTTTTTGAATCGGATCATTGCGAGACTGGGTTTTTGACGGCCTAATTTTGATCAAGTTTTTTAGCAAAATCCCGATAGTAATTAAGATGATACCGTTTTTATTCATCAGACATCTTCACGGCTTTTTAACGTACAAAAAAATTGTATTGGGTTTTTTATTGTCAATCGTCATTTTTTTGACGGCCTGTGGACAAGGAAATAACGAGGCGTCCGGCAAATCTATATATGCTGACGAAGATTTACCTATCAACAAAATTTACGGCGAAGGTATTGTTTACGGACGAAATAAAGAACCAGAAAAGGCTATTCGCTTTCGTGTGGTTGAGCCAGCTACTGGCGCCGGAATTCCAAATTTGCCTGTGATTATTCGTCAGTTAACATCGTCAGATGGAAAAGTGTTTGCTGAAAAACTTGTCACCGATAGCGATGGGTACGCTGAATTTCGAGTAAAATTTCCAAGTACGTATTCCACAGAATTTGATGTGGAAGTTAGGCTTCAAGGTTCAGATAAAACGTATTCGGTTTTTAAAATGCGAACGATATCAAACGATCCCGCGCGATTGGTATGGGTGGCAGAGCCGGCTCCGATTTATACAATCGATCCCATTGTTCACATGATCACGTTTACGGCTAGGCTTGTTGACGAAGCTGGTGACACCATCGATACAAATTCAGTGGATACGATTGCCCTCAGTGTGGCTTCAGGCGGTGGATTTTATGAAGGCACGGCAACTCAAACGTTGAGTTCTGGAATTGCAACCTATTCTGATATCGGCTATTCCAAAGCGGAAATGATGACCTTGCGTGCAACCCATTCAAAATCTGGATTGTACGCTGAAAAACAAATTCTAGTGAAGAGCGGTAGTCCCCATCACCTGAAGCTAAGCGGCCCAACACCGATTAAGTCTGGTGTGTGTTACGGGCCTTACACCTACAGTTTGTGGGATCGTTTTGACAATCCCACAACAACGAGCAGCGTGTCCATTCCTGTGAATTTAGTTTCTGGAACAGGTGCATTTTACACAGCGACGGATTGTTCTGGCGGTTCGATATCATCGGCTTCGTTCGCGGTGGGCGATAGCACGGGTGATGTTTATTTTAAATCGCTTATTGCGGGCACTACAACATTGTCTGTGGTGGATCCAACCGTCGGGTTGGTTCAAGGGGATTTGGTTATAAAATTAACTCCTGATCATTTCTTGTTATCAGGTTCCGCCTCGCAGCGGGCAGATGAATGTGGTGTTTTTACAATTACAACAAAAGATACAGCAAATAACATTGCCAGCGTTTTACAAGATGTAACGATTGGAATTGCCGGTGCTGGGGCGCAAGGGGCCTATTACGCATCGACTGACACTACATGCATCGGTTCCGCCATTTCTTCGGTAGTATTGACTGCGGGTCAATCGTCGGTGACATATCGATATAAAGATTCTCAAGCGCATAACGTGACCAGTATTGTATCTGATGCAACATCGTTTTATGCCAGCTCATCGCTTACTTTCACTGTTGGTCCTAAAGTACTTTATTTATCTGGTGCTCCAACATTTCGAACGGGCGATTGTAATATTATCACGGTTAGTTCTCGAGACGGTACAGCGACAAGTTCTAATGTATTGTCGGCTACAACGGTTAATCTTGGACAAGGGGTTGCAAGCGGAAATTTTTATTCAACGGCTGATGCGACCTGTGTGGGAGCGCCCATTGCATCAGTTGTGATTGCGTCAGGAACATCGTCGCAAACCTTTCGCTACAAAGACAATGTAGCCCAAACGGTAGCAATAACCGCGACCGATGCCGCAGTCTATTTAGCAAGTGGTTTATTAAATCAAACGGGGGGGCCTCGTCGAATTTTTTGGTCGGGCCCTACGTCAACGCCGTCAAATACCTGCACGCAGTATACATTGACTGCCAAAGATGCAGCTGGGACAGCTGCGAGCGTGCTAGTAAATACCACGTTAAATGTAACAACAGACTCTGCATTTGGCGGCTTTTATGATGACACGGATACTACGTGTTCAAGTGCTGTCATAACCACAGTTTTATTACCAGCGGGTCAATCGGTAGCCCGTGTTCGGTATAAAAATACTCAATCAGGCTCGATTATAATTACCTTAGCAGATGCTGCAGCAGCACTTTTGGGCGATACTTTTAATTTAACAGTGGGTCCAACCAAACTTAAATTAACCGGCCTTGCAAAAATCTATTCATCTCAATGCGCGCTCTATACAGTTACCACTGTCGATAATTCAAACAATTCGGCCAATGTGCTAACTAATGCGCAGGTAAATTTAACTACGATTGCTACGCAAGGCGTGTTTTATGCGTCCGCAGATACGACGTGTTCAGGGGCTCCGATAACTAATATATCCATATTAACAGGAAATTCCTTTGGGCAATTTAGATTCAAAGATCCGTTGGCAGAGGTTAGTGATTTAACAGCTACTGACAACGCTGCTTTTTATACGGCATCGACGTTGGCCGTTTCAGTAGGGCCAGATCGTCTGACTTATTCTGTAGCACCTGCTTCATTGCGTGCTGGTGATTGTGGAATTTTCACTTTACAAACGAA
>JAYTTH010000398.1:0-4385 GCA_043745515.1 Pseudobdellovibrionaceae bacterium
TAGAAATCAGAATTTGGATAGGGAAAAAAGTTTGATAAGAATACGAGTCGTCATTGCTTTAGTTGTTGTATCCGTACTGTTTTTATCAATTGTGTACAATAAATTCGAGCAGTCATTATTTTCAGATAAAGTAGAGAATGTGGAGCTTCAGATGAAGAACCAAATATCTACTATGGTTTCTGCCTTCGAAGCGGATTCTAAGTTTCTTTTGAAATGGGCGCATTCTTTGAATAATGAAGGCACCAGGCGGATCAATTGGAATGCGATGGCACCTTTTTTTGCAGTTGCCCAGCTCAACGCTAAATATCAAGTTGTAGAATGGTCCTTTCGGGAAAACTCGCCCGTTTCTTCACTTACTAAAGAATCTTTGGCGGCCCTGGTTTATAGTTTTCATGTTAATCCCGAAAATACTCAGATTTCATTTCAGTTTTACCAAGATCAAGATAAAAAGAAAGTTCTACTGACTTTGGTTCCCGTCAAAGAAAAGCTTTGGGTTTTTGCGAGTCTCGGCGAAAATCTTCAAAATTTGATGGACGGGCAGAAAACGTTGAGCTCCTCGTTGGCATTGGTAAACAAAGACTTAATTAGCCTAGCTCACGTTAAACCCGAGTATGTGGGTCAGAAGATTTTTGAAAATGCGGTAATCAAGGATTTAAAAGAAAATAATAAAACGTCGTCGTCGGGTTCATTTAGTATTACCAGCGGTGAAGAATTTTTTGCCGTGATGGAAAAAGTACCTAACATGGAAATGTACCTATATTCACAATCGTCTTTGTCCGACATAATTAGAAGCAAAGAAGAATTTAGACGGCAGTTCGCATTCTTTTCTTTTGGATTTGTTTTTATACTGGCGGGCCTTTCCTTTTTATTGGTTCCTGAAACAAAGAAAGTTCTGGCGACCCCTGCGGTCGTTGCACCCCAGGCCCCTGTTTCAGCCCCCAAGTTAGATCTGCCCAAAACGGCCGGAGCTATTGCTTCGGAAGAAGCCAAAAACGCCAATGACTTTGCAAAAGAAAGATTGCAAAATAATATGAAAGTCGCCTCGGCTCTTGGACATGAAATGAAAGCGCCGTTAGTAAAAATCCTATCTTTAGTTCAAATAGGTAATTTCGCTGCGTCTAAAGAAGATATTACAAAAGTGTTAAACAAAGTTCAGTGGGAGGCCCGATCTGCTAATGAAATAATTGATAAATTACTTTTGTTTGCTGGTGAAAAAGACCAAAATAAAATTAATACTAAAATAGACACGCCGTTGTTAAGGGCGATCAAAAACATGGAAGCGCTTTGCTATCAGAGAGTCGTTAAAATCACTAAAGAGATTGGTCCAACCGACGCATTTGACATGGATGTTAATCAGTTGATTACTGTTTTTGAAAATATAATCAAGAATTCAGTTCAAGCTATGGATCGAAAAAATAATAAAGAGATTAAAATTAAAACCTCGATGAAAAATAGCAAAGTTGTTGTTTTAATTGAAGACAATGGCGAAGGAGTTCCTAAAGAAATTGGCGAGAAAATATTTGATCCGTTTTTTACATCAATGAATATTGGCCAACACATGGGACTGGGACTAACAGTAGCATTGGGGATTGCCAAACAACATAACGGAAATGTTTTGGTGGATTCAGAACGAGGCCAAGGAGCGCGCGTGTCAGTGGAATTTGAAACAAACCAGTCCGGAACAGAAGAAACGGCGACAACGAGTGAAAAGATCCCCTCAGTTGTAGCAGCGCCGAAGGCCCCGACTCTGCCAAATATAATTGCAGCGCCGATTAGCGATGAACCAGATTTATTTATCATTGAGGAATCACCTGGCCTCCAGGTGCCAGTATCCCTGGCCCCGCCCATTGCCAAAGACAAAGGACGCCTTAATATTCCAATCGTGAATGAAGAAGTTGTGTTGAGCATTGATGATGACAAATCTCCTTCCTTTGGAATGCCTCAAGATCATCGTGAAAACTCAACCAAGCCTGTGGAGGCAGATTCCGGAAACGAATTATTTGATGAACTAAACGTAACCGCAAAACCAATTAGCATGAAGCCTGTCGATCTCAATGTAGACGTAGATAAATTATTTGAGATCCCAAACGAGACTCCCGTAAAACCAACTGTTAACGTTACAGAAAAAGTGGCCACTGCGGCCGCCGTAACTCCGATTGTTTCCCAAGCGCCTAAAGTGAGCTTTATAAGTGGACCAAAAGAATCGGCGCCTCATGTAACTCGTACTAGGGCTAGTGACGAATTTAAAGTTACTATTCGAAAACCAGGGAGGCCCGTTTGAATATTCGAGAATTGGCACCCCAATTTCAAATTTTGATTTTTTCTTCGAACTTAGATCTAGGCTCTGCGGTTAAAGTTCAAATTTCGCAAGCGGGATACGAATCATTTTTTATAGAACAGGAGGCCTCGTTTTGGGATCGACTCAATCAAGTTTCACCCCATGTTGTGATATTAGATTTAGGCTCTCTGACGCAGCCATTGAGTGAATATGTCGATAAAATTAATAAATTTAGCCAAGATATTTTTATAGTTTTTCTGACAGAAGAAGATAATTTTCAAATTTTTGTGAATTATTCAAACTATAATGTTCGTGAAGTCATATTCACAAAGCTTCCTTATTTGAAAGAGCGTGTTCTGTGGGCGGTGAATAGAACCTGTGAAACTATTTATTTGATGATGAAAAACGAGCAACTTTTTTCTGATTTAAAAACAGTCAAAAAAGAAGACCAAACCGAACTTTTGGAAAACACGGCCAAAGTTGAAATTCCAATTCTAAAATCAATTTCCGAAGTCATAAATGATTTTCGGGTTGCAGAAAGCAAAGAAGACATTATTCGAATTCTTTTTCAAAACCTTCAGAATATTCCTGTATTATTTTTTAAATTTTTGCCCAGCATGAATTCATTTGTCCTATCCCAAGCGTCCATGGTCAATCATCAGTCCCAAGAAGGTTTGGGAAGCGCACTCAATCCCGATGAAACCAAAGACCTTGTGCGACAGATTGTTTTGAATATTGTGCCGCCGTCTTTCAATCAACTCATTTTGAATATGTTTGGCTTTCAAAGGCCATCTTTGATTCCATTGTTTGATAAAGATAATTTAGAAGGCGTTTTCGTGTATGATCATGAATCCAGTGTAGAGCTAATTCAGCAGATGCAAGATTACATTGGGTCGACGAGTCTTTACTATTCTCTCTATTGTATTGAAAAGCGTCTAAATCAGCTAGAGGTTCAGGATCCAGTTACCGAACTTTTTAACAAGAAACATTATAATGAAAAACTGCGTGATGAATTTGAAAGAGCAAAGCGTTTAAAGCTGCCCGTTTCTGTAATTAAACTCTCGATTGACGATTTTGAAGAAATTGAACGAACGATGGGGGAGCCTACGCGTGATTTGATTTTAAAGTCAGTAGCAAGCGTCATGTTTAAAACAGGCAGAGCCAACGATGTAACTTGCAGAACCGGCGTCAATGAATTTTCGATCGTGCTTCCTCATTGCAGTAAAAAAGGGGCCTCCCTGCGCGCAGAGCGATTGCGCAGATTGATCGAGAGTCATACGCTAATGGATAGTGGATTAAAAGTGACTGTCAGTTTGGGATCCTCTGAATACCCAACCTTGTGTCGGGACCATGTATCCCTAGATGATTCGGCAGGAAAATCTATGCGATTTATCTCCTCTAAAGGTGGAAATCGAATTTGTTTATACAAAGCGCCCGATAATTTTGTTCCAGACTATGGTATCGACGAAAATGATTTATGACGGCACTTTTTAGAAAATCCTATGCGGAAATAAATTTAACCCATTTAAAAAATAATATTGCGTGGATTCGCTCTCAGTTTCCTAAGGATGTTTTTATCTGCCCTATGGTAAAAGCCAACGGGTACGGGCACGGTGATGTCATTGTCGCCAAATGCCTTGAAAGCGAAAATGTTTCCCATATGGGGGTTTGCTTGATTGAAGAAGGTCTTTGGTTGCTTCAAGCTGGAATCAAAGCCAATATTCTTGTTTTTCGCGGCTTTGATAAACAAGGTGCCGAAGAGATTGTCGCGCGTGGATTTATTCCTGTTGTCAGTCAATGGGATCATTTGGAGTTTTTGATTCAAGCCAATCGAGGCAAAGCTATTTCTTTGCATATAAAGTTTGATACGGGAATGAATCGCTTAGGATTTCCAGTTAGAGAGGCTGCCAAATTAGAATCTTTTTTGTGGCAAAATAAACAGTTTCGAGTCAAAGGCATCTTGACCCATTTGCATAGCGGTGAAGACGGTTTAGATGAAGATGGAAAAACAGCCGATCAGCTGCGCCTTTTAGGCCTAGTCAGTGCGCAATTTAAAAAATACAAGCCTATTGTCCATGTTTTGAATTCTGCGGGCATCTTATCTCGG
>JAYTTH010000399.1:0-16445 GCA_043745515.1 Pseudobdellovibrionaceae bacterium
CAGAGGAACAAAAATACTCTCTGACTCTTTGGATGAAAGATCTATATATAGTGAAAGTACGCGAAACCAGCGGTACTCAAACTGAACAAAATTTAATCCGAATTTTAGCCAGACCAGATGCAGCTACGGCTTCGGATGATTTAGAAAATGAATTTCTAAATCGAGTGCGATACAGAGAATCTATCATGGATGTTCATATAGAAAAAATATTTACAAGCCGACAGGTAATTCAAAAAAATGATGAACGAATGGTCCAATTGAACAAGATGGTAAGTGAAAAAAAGGAAAACGCTGGCAACATTGAAAGAGAGATGGCTGATCTCTTGGATGCAAATACAGTTCGTTGGCAAGTGATCTTACAGTCGCTGGTACGACTCGTTTCTTTGCAATTGTCTGACTGGTACGCCGTTTCTAAAATTGCTGCTCCCAAACAAAACCCTTTTACCTCTGAAATTGATTCTCAAATGTATAACTCGGAAAATCTTTTACACTATTTTTGTACATTTTCTACGTCATTGATCATTTACGATTTTGGAAATATTCAATCCAGGTTCGCCGGTCCCGACCAAGAGTTGGGTAAATTAAAAAGACTCTGCTCTAAAGATTTTGTAACCCCAAAAAATTTTATTACCCAACTTAAACCGAGCGAGAAACAAAGCTACGATTCGGCAATACGTTTCATAGATAAATACTATTGGTCAAAGACCGACGAGGTCAAAATAGCTTTAGAAAGCCTAAGTTCAACTCAAGTTGCCGTCTCTCCAGAAGAAAATCCTGCAAAAAAATAAAATAGAAATTGATTCTTATTTAGAATAGGGTGGTCATAAATACAAATTTATGATTTTTAGTGGTATACTTAAAATTCGACGCTAAAGCTGAAACTCAGGAGGAGATGACATGAGAAAATTGCCTAGGTTTATGTTATTTTTCATAGTAAAATAGACGGGCGTCAGCTTTCAAAATTTTAGTAAATATTGTGGCGGCAGTGGTGAGATAACTTCCCTTTCTGACCTCCCCGTACCTGTAATAGGCTCCGTTGGAATTTATTTTGTGACACCAGCTCCCTATATAGAAAAAATTCAATATGCGTGCTCAATTTACTTATCAGGTGGTCTTCTTTGCGCAGGAGAAAATTATGTGGGTCAGTTCGGCAAAGAAGCAAGGGCTGGATCATTCTTGCTTCGAGTGTCTGTTGATCAGCCACCATCTGCGTAAGCCTTGCCTCTGGCCACGCACAAACCACCTGAGGATTAACAAATACGGGAGCAGTTAAGTGCTGGGGTGGAAATAGCAATTTGCAAATTAGGGCAGATGCTAGCAATCCGCAGCTGACGCCCTATGTGATTCCTAAGGCTTTACCTTTTGTGATGGTCGCAAACGGGCATTCAAATACCTGTGCCATCGATTCGCAGAATAAACTTTTTTGTTGTGGCGCTAACGAATAAGGACAATTAGGAATTGTTTATCTGGCTGGACCGAAAGCGAATCCTAATTCTGTGTATCTGACCGAAAGCTACTCGAATGTTCAAGTTTGAAACAGATGTTTAATTTGTGGAATCACCACATCAGGACATCTGAAATGTTGGAGACGCAATATAACTGGTTCACTTGGTATAAGGCGATTTTAGTAACCGTTTGAGCACTAGCGTGATCGACCCGGGAGTCAAATGCTCCTTGGTTGAACCAAATAGTAATAGCACGTGTGGAGTCACTCAGGCCGGACATATAAATTGTTGGGGCAACAATAGCTTAGGTCAACTTGGAAATGGTACAACTCAAGCTTAATTGACTCCAACACCAGCTTCACTGACCGAGACAGTAAAGGCACTGTCAATCCGGGGGGGGGGCAGGTCTGTGTAATATCAATCGCAGGGCCGGTCTATTTTTGGAGTTGGAGTCGACGAGGGCAATTCAACGAATGGAAACTTGTCAATTGCCATCGATGTAGGACTGCAATTTAAACGGATTATCGGTGGTGATGCTTTTACGTCTGAAAAAACAACTACTGGATTCTATCGATGCTGGGGACACAACAGGGTTGGTCAGCTTCTAAACAACATTACAGTGAGCTCGTTGTTGCCAACGACAATTAGTTTTTAGTGTTTGAATAATTTATAGAAATCTCCTTTAACACAACCACAGAATTGTCCTCTTGAATTTCAAATTCCACCGGAAATAATTCATTGCGTGATTCATAGTTTGCATTTACCCAAATCTGAAATACAGGCTGTAGTAAGCAGGGACTTCTCGCAGAAGCGCCGCTGCTGAGGCCACGATAGTCGCGTATTTTTTTAGAGAAAGCGCTGCCTTTAATCTGGGGGAGACCAGGATCTTTTATTGAAAAACTGACTCTTATAGGCCTCTATAAAAAATTAAAAATAGAGAGCTATTTGTAAAAGTGATAGCAGGTAAACAATGCCGGGGACATTTTAGCGGAATGCTCTAAAGCGGAGTCATTTGACACGCGCAATCCTGTTCGTTGATAAACCATTTGCTGAAAACGGCCCACCTGAAAAAATGATCGCGTCAACGGATCATTTTTTCTATTTTCATTCGAAACTAAACTGTGCACAATTTTGATTTCTTGTTTTTTTTTAATAAACGGAATCTCAGTAAACGCCTTGACGACCGCATTAATTTCTTTTGGACTATCGTCAAAAAAATACATTCGAAAAAAGTCACCGCTAGAAATCCAGGTTATGAAACCTTGCTCGGCCTGAAGGCGTAAAATAACTCCCTTGTTAGATGTCCAGTCACTATTGTGGGGCGCAAAAATAGTTTTTTGGTATAGAAAATCTAACCCAATACTTTTCATTTGGATACGAGTAGATTCCCTCATATCAGGTTTGCGAGCCGTTAGTGCCAATACTGCGTGTCCGCTCTCATGAAGACGCCCTAATAAATAAGTATACAGGCGATCAACACTTTTCATTTCGTGATGTTCCGCCACATATTCCCAAAACTTCCTGTCCAATTTTTGCTCGACCTCGTCGTCGTTTAGCGTCGGAAACTCAGTGCGAATTTGAATTCTTAAGTCCGCCATGGAATTTTTAAACCATTCGGTACTCCCAAAAAAATTCTCGGAAGTAAGAAGGGTTTCATCTAGATCCGTTACGAAGATGCTTTTCTTGCCTTTTTTGTCCAGGGCGTGAAGGAATGCATCGACAAGATCGAAATCTTCAACTCCTGCTGTTATAAAATTTGGATTAAGTTCTGCAAGCTCACTGATCAAAAAATCACGAACAGAATGCATTGTTAAAAAATCCTCAAAATTACCGGCAGCGGCAGTCGCGAATAGAAGAATAAATAGGCCTAAAAATTTAAGAAGCCTCATGATATTGTCCTGAAATATCTTGGCTTACATCCAGTCTGTGCAACTGTAGCCACAAATCATAAAGTCGTCCCATCAGTTCCGGCTGAGCCAAATCAGGCGAAGAAAATTTTTTACCAGCCAAGTCACCTGCTTGAATAGCAAAATAGCGATTTAAATAAAACGCCACCGACGCACTTAGCACTTGCTCTTTTTTTGAGCCTATTTCTATCCTGGCAGACAAAATGTAATTTCGGTAGAATTCTTTAGCCCGAGCAAACGTGACATCAGTTACCCTCGCATGTTTTAAATCTTCGACAAGCATATGCCCCATGATTCGACCCAAGTCATTTGCCGGATCTCCCGTTGAGGCCACCGTCCAGGTCAAAGTCCCCGCATCAATCATTGTCGATTTATTTTCGCGAAGACTATAAAATATGTTTCCACCATGGAAATCGCCATGAGTCGTCGATGGACTAAAATCAGATAACTGACGATCTAAGATTCTTTCGTAAGATTCCGTGGCTATTTTAACCTGAGCCTTAACCAGAGAAATTACCTCCTTCGATACTCCCATTTCCTGCGTCTCGTTTTGCAAAGATACATTACTCACGTACTCTCTTAACTTACGAGTTTCGTATAACCCGTTGCCTTTCAAAGTTTCATAAACATCCCTAGACTGCATTGCTCCAGTCCCTGGAGAATGTAAATGCGCCAAAGTTTGAGCAGATGTTTGAAGTATAAGAGAAACTGAATCTGGCTTAACCAACGTTTTTAGCCAACCATCTAGATCTCGCTCCCGAGCGGGTTCGATAATGGAAAAATAACTGTTATCTGAAAGCTGACCATGATCAACGGTGCGAGCGATTTGCACTCCTGGTCGATTTTCAGTAATAAACTTTTCAACTGTTAAGGCTGAAATTAGTTCATCTAGTCCTGCAAATTTACTGGGAAAATTCTTGCTCTGAATTTTAAGAGCGCCAGCTACTTTACCTTCAGTATCTATAACAAGGTAAACACGCGCTCCCGAACCTGGAGGCGTATCGGGTGCTTTTAATCGAAAATCCCCAGATATTTTTAGTGACGATCGAATTTCCTGGGCAAGCTGGGTCTGGTAAACTTCCGCCACCTCTTTCGAACTTTGCTTTTCGTCGACGGGGACTCTCATTTTTACCATTTTCATTTTTGAATCAAAGAAATGTTCCAGATGCTCGTCCATCGGAACCTTCGTACCTTTTTTAAGAATTAAATCTAAATAGACAGACTCAATATTTTGTTGCCCGTACGCCCCGATACGCTTTTTCTGTAAATTGTCTTGATGTCGATGAAATCCTTCTAAAATTCTTAAGTGAGCCGGATCTGAATAGTTCATTGCTTCGGAAAATAAAGTATAGGGCCCCGAGGCATTAGTTAGGCCCAAATCTGGAATCAAATCTAAAATGTGATCCGGCCGAGATCCTTTGGCCCAAGGATTCATGCGTAGCCAATCTTCATGAGTAACTTGCAACGCCTTGATGACCATATCATAAGCTTCGCCGACCGATCTTGGCGAGCTGACCATTAACTCGGCGACTTGCCGTAAAATCGAACGACTTCCAATTAAATTTTTAGAATAACTACCATACGACAAATATTTATTAGGAACGGCAACCAGATCTTCCTCGTACTTACCGTCTGAATTTTTTCGATAAAATTCCCAATATTTTTCTGGAATTTTATTTTCAAGGACGAAACCTTTAAAATCAAGTATCGGATTCCCCATTTTATCAGCCATCAATTTATATCGAGTCAGATAGGTCGTTGATTTTTGCCAAGCTCCATGAAGACTATCGGAACTTCTTTTAACGTTTTCTTCAGACAAAATAGTCTCGATATTTTTGCGATAAGCGCGCACTCTTTCTTTTGCATCACCAGATTTTTTCAATCCGGAGGAAGATTCAGATCCAGACGATTTGTAATACCTAAAACACAACTCATTAGCGTTCAAAATTTGAAGAAATAATACTGAAGCCAGGAATACTAGTTTTTTCATTTCTAAAATTTTCATTTTTTATACCACTTTGAACACTGGTTAATGCCTATTTCTGACCAAGTACTATCAACATTACTATTAAAGCTAGTAGGTTTCGCACGTCCCTTATTTTTAGCTGAAAGAATAGCTTTATCATGATTCATATCAAACGGGCGATAATTTATCGATTTTCCCGTTTTAGAAAATTCTTTTAGCGTCACATTAGTTATTTCGCCTCCGCCGTACGCGGCCATACTGTCGCTGAGTTTTATGTAGAGTTTAGTAGTGGGTGCTAGTTTTTTTGAACCGGGTAAATAGCCGCCCCATTGTTTGTCATTAACAATAAAGATATGGTCCACAAATTCAGAATAATGTCCTCCGTTTTCCAAAAACTTATTAGACACTAAGCCCATGGTTTCAAAACCCATTTCTTTTGCGACTTCGTAGGCCGCGCCAAGGCCTTCTGCCGTGACTCCAATATTAATAATCGTAGCTTTAGGATCTAACATTTCTAGATCTTTCCTAATTTGCTGCAATAATGCAGGCCTATCTTGATATTCTAAAGCGGAATAGCCAAACAATGAATGCACTTTTTTGCCTAGCGCTTTTACTTTTCGTTCAATTTCAGTTTCACTTTCTGCAGCCATCCAAGGGACAATCGCGTTCGCAGCAGTCAAATTACTTTCTTGATTTAAAACATTTTTCATTAGATCTCTTTTGAAACCTTCGGAATCATCTCCATTTTTTTCTAAATGAGCCTTTACTACTTCCATTAAGACTTTAGTATTTACCAAAGTATCTTTTGATCCAGAGTCCACTTCTTTGATTGCAACAGGAATGATCAAACCTTTGTATTTGATGTACTTCTCGGGACTCCCTTTTCTTGATAAGATATAATCCATTAATACTTCACGCGGCGGCGCTTTTTCACCCATAATGCTAAATAATTGTTCGGCTGCGATGGCAACATTCACTGGAGTCCGATATTCCAAAGGGACAATATAGCTCTTCGGATCATTGGTCGCATCGTAAAATCCATGCATAATTTTATTCATAACGTTAGAAAGTAGACTCAACGACCGATCGTTCATATAAATAACATTAACTGGTCCATCGCCTTTGGCTTGGCGCATTTTCTTTGCACCGCTATCAAGATTGCCATTTTCAGTGCGTAGTTGTTCAAGACTCTGAATTCCTTCACCCACGCCACCATTTTTTAGGGAATGGTATTCAAAAGGTTGCGGCGTTTCGGGCCCACGAAGTAAATCTTGAAGGATAGATTTTTTGTCGCCCGCTAACGCCGACTCATGAACTATCTCAAACAAAATTATTCGAACCAAACGCCTTAAGGCCGCTTCATTATTCCAATCTTCTAGTTTGCCATTAAATTCATTTTCTTCTGCTGAGTTTACAAATTGACTGGGTTTATTCGGTTTAGAGGGAAGTTTGACTTTTTCCAATATATTTTCAACAAGCTCGTCCACTTCACGATAAACCGCAAATTTTTCTGCATCTGTTCTGGCATTTCTTTCTTTTAGTAATTTGAAAATGTAGCCCATCATGCGGCGAACATGGTTAATATCATGGTACCAAAAATCGATTGGCGTTTGATAATGTCGATCTACTCTAATCGTCTTGGTTTCAACCCCTACGAATCCGATAAGGACAGAACGGACACGAATTAATTCTTGAAAACCAAGTGCGTGGGATGTTGGCCAAATAATGACTTCTGGATTGCTGAGGATATCAAACGAACAACTTATAGCGATCAAAATGATAAAGAGGTTCGATCTTTCGGTCTTTTGGGTTTTCTTTTGGATCCCAAGTTCTTTCGACGATTTGCGAGTCAGGGTTCTCTTGAAACTTACTTCGTTCCAATACCTCAAAGAAGCGAATAGATTTATAAATAGCCTGGATAGTCGCACGATACGGAAACAATTTCTTAAACGGTTTTGCTATGAGACTATCATTTTCCTGCTTCCCTTGAACCTGCTTTATCCCTTTAACAGCCAAGTCATGCATAAAGCGAAGCGATGGACTTTTTCTGACGTGTTCTAATGTTTCTTCGGACATTAAATCTTTTTCAATTTTTGCGACTGTCGGTTTAAATTCAAAAAAACTAGCGTTCTCTCCTTCTATTAGAAGACGACGGCGCAATCGGCGGTACTCCATAACTGGGTTTTTTATCACACGTTTTTCAGGGTCTACGGAATGAGATAAGTTAGAGCTTGCAGGGACTTCAAATTTTGAGCGCTCTTCGGTCAGCGCTGAAAACCAACTCTCACTGCTGCGATCAAGTATTTTATCAGAGCCTAAATTTTTTCCGGTCACGGTCTCTGCCATTTGGAAAAATTCCACTGATTCTGCCAATGCTTCAATAGTTGGTCGATAAGGGAAAGGTTCTTTAAATGGAATCTCGTACGGGTAATCATCAACTTGAACATTGAATTTTAAATCCACGTGGAAAAAACTTGTCAGCACCATCTGGCGTACACGCTCTAACTCGGGATTGTTGCGACTTAATTCGACAACTCCTGAGGAATTTAACTTTTCTTCAATTGACCTAACTATAGGCTTTAACTCGGCAAATGATGTTAAATCGCCTTCTTGAGAAAGCTTCATTTGTACCGCTGATAATTCACTGGAAGACAACGATAGCAGCGAATTTCCCATTGAAGGAATAACAAAAAAGAGAAAAATTAAAGTTAGAACCTTCAAAATCGCCATATCCTCTTTCCTATTCGAAAAGCAGGCCAGTGGCTCAGATACTTTCCATTGGCAGGCAACCCTTATTTCACCTTTAGAACTGTCAACATTTTAGACACCTGCTTAGCCAAAGTTGGGATCTTTCAAACATCAAAATATGACTGGAACACAGGCCAAGAAAAAGAAAAAGTAGCGGCCGAGGACATTCTTAGTAGGTTTAATGAATACGCCTATAACGCGAATTCATTCTACCTTACGGGCCGGGATATGGGCGAATTTGCGGTCAGTCGACGTTTAGAAGTTTTAGTTTCCGATAGGAAAATTAAGAATTATTGCTGTAAAAACGCCTGGAAGTGTGAAAATGATGACGACGAAGACACCAAAGATGAAACTTACAATCGCCTGAACCTTGAAACACCTCGCACTAAGTAAAGCATAACTGCCCGCTCATAAAAGACGGTGACGTGTTTTATTCCGAACCCTTTCAATATTCCAAGGACCAAAGGATTTAGACATATCTTTTTTCACGTTAGGAAGTGAAGACGAGACGACAAGGAATTTTGAACATCCGTATCGATTGTGATACAACCAAAGTTGTTGTATTTGAGTTGAGCCTGATTTGATCGATTTAATTGCTAATAGCCAATAATTATGCAAATATGTTTGTAATGCAAACATATTTGCGAAAAAGGGGTATTCAGTGGAAAGTGCCAATAATAACATAAACAAAGCTCTTGAAGATGTCCTGACTTTAAAACGACTCATTAATGAAACTGAGTCCAATCAGTCTAAATCAAATTCTACTGTCGCTATTACGACCAAAACTGGTCGAATTACCCACATCACGGCAATTACAGGATGCGTAGGATTGATACTGGCTGAATTTTTTGCGTCGCCATCAATTACTGAAATGATTCTATTAACAAAACAAGAACCAAACCTACAGTTGTATGGAATTGCATCGATAGCCTATCTACTCATTTTGCTGGTAGGTCTATTGTATTTTATCTTATGGCGAGCCGCTGGCTCGATAGGCTTAACGCTTGAAGAATTTGTTCGTAAAAATTTTTCGTACTTAAAAAATATGAATTTGCTATCAGATCTTTTTGTTAAATTTTGTTTTGCAAGTGCATTGCTACTAGCACAAAAACCGGAATGGTTTGCAGCGATGCTTGTTATGTTTACCGCCGATTATCTTATTCAGGGTCGATTTTTCTATTTTTCTGTTCGGACGAGCTATCTCTTAGGCATAACCTGCATTGCTTTTTCAGCTTTTGAATTTTATTTGCAAATGAGTAGCGTTGTTTGGCCATTAGTTATCTTTGTAGGACTGTCGTTGCTCTCGTTGATGCAGCTCTTTCTAAGTCAACGCAAGGCGAGTTAATATGAAAGGCGACGACATACTTAAAACGAATCCGCTATTGGCAGATCGAATTCGCCTTTCAATAATGGTTACATTAATGACAAGCAAAGAAAGTCTAACATTCACCGATCTGTTAGAAAAACTGAGCCTTACGCGAGGAAACCTATCGTCCCATGCAGCGAAACTTGAAGAGGAAGGCTTGATAAAAATCAAAAAAGCATTTGTTGATCTCAGACCGTGTACTACGTTTACGTGCACAGAAACCGGTCGAAAAGAAGTTCGCAAATATTTAGAGATTATTGAAAGTATTTTAAAGAACTCAAAGACTTAGGTAAGGAGATACGACTATGGCTAGCTTTTTATTTTCTATGCTTACTCCACTGTTTTTTTCTTGGCTTTTACCCATTCTGGTGTGTCACGTTTTGTGGATAAAAAAAGCTCCAGAAAAACCAAGTAAATTACTTTTATTCGCACTTTTTCCGGTCATGTTCTTCGGCTTATTTGTCGGCGATTTTGCAGCTCGATACATTCGCCCAGAATTTTATGCAGATCGTGGCGACAATCCGTCTCAGATTGGAGAACTTTTGTTCGCGTTTATGCTTTGCTGGACATACAAACCAATCATTTCTCGGTTAGCTAAAATGAAACAACCCGGGTACTCAAGAAAAAAAATCGATCTGATCTGGTTTCTGAGATTAATTGAAATAGTAATTTGGATACCTATTTCATTTGGATTAGCAATAAGCTCAAATCTATTTTTTGTATTGGCATTTAAGCCTAGCGCGATTTTAAACCCGATTTTCCTATCATTTTTATTGCCAATCTTTGCTATCCTAATTCCCATAGCCATAAAGCGATGGCGAAAGTCATTAGAAAGTGCGAAGTTCAATGCCACCGCAGCACCCAAAACTAATGGTATTTGACAGCTTGAAAAATGGTAGGGCTGTGCCAAGGTAGTCGAACCAAATGGACTTACAGTAAATAGAATTTACGAAATCCTTTGGAAAAAGCAAAGCCTTGATATCATTGAGTTGGCGAGAATGCGATTTGAGGAAAAACTGGGATCGAGGGTAATCAGTCAACGGCTTGGTTTGCCGCGAACTACGGTTGCAGCTGCTATTCGTCGACTGGAAAAAAGAATGGCCTAAAAAGCTCTATGAATCGGATCAAAATTAACATCCAGCTTTCATAGCTGGATTTAGTGATCTCACCTTGGCAATTAAACCAGGGGTTATCGTGTCACCCTCATGGTTAGCGAATTGGCAGTAATCGATACTTCATCCGGAAGATGCTGTAATTTGAAGCCGACGCGAATGAAAGCGCCTAAAATTCTCTCCTGCTCCTTGCCGGAATTACCGGCCGACATTAGATCGGAAGTATAGACAGGTACGCCATCACATCGAACTAAAACGGTTGCTACCAGATTTCCTTCAGCTGTGATGTCACATGATTGTTTTTGTAGATAGAGAGAAACATCAAAACCTTCGTTTGAAGCCATAGCTGAAGTCGAAATGGCCATTAGGGTCAGAATTGCTAGAACGGTTCGCATAGATCTTCCATTGTTAAGAAACTTATCTGCAAGGGCAAAACCTACCTTTTTATATAAAATTCTGTCTGAGGACATTTCGCTTTTCCACCGCTAATAAAGTTAACCATTATTTTCAGTAACTTAAGATGTATTGAGTTGAGACATCTAAATGTGACCATCTAAGTAATCCTAAGTTGGCTTATATTGATTTGAGGCAACGGACCTTTTGGTCAACCTGTTAAAACTGACAAAAACATACCGCCTTAATGGGTACTGGCCTAACTTCTAATGATAACTACCTCTAAGCGATTTAAAGTTGTCCTGACCAAAAGGTTCTCCAGCCAGTACCAAACAACCAGTTAAAACCTTCTGTTTTAATGCACATTTCAAGAACCACCTGCGAAGGAGTGGGAAATATTAAGGCGAGCCGGAGCTAAATCATTTAAGAGGGGGTCTTTGGCCCAAAACGAATAAACCTGTCCAGAAGCTTCAGTTCAAATATAGCGCAGGGCAAGTTTTTGGGATTAGGTTGATGGACAATCACCCCGTAAAAGTTATGGTTGATGAGATGAAAGCACTTTTGTATTTATTCGTTTTTTTGTCTGCCGGGTGCGCAACAATCGACAAAAAATCCATAATAGGTCACGGTGGGATACAATCTATGAAACTTGAACTGCGAAAACGAAAAAATGAAAAGGTCGATGGGATGAAAGTTCAATACTCAGACAGCGTTGTTGAGAGAAACGTCGGGCCCAATGGTGAAGATGAAGGTGGCGATGTGGTCTATGACGTCAAATTTAATTCTGACGGCGAAGAAAAAACAGTTCAATTGCTCGATTCTTCAATAAAGACTTCCGATGCATTTGAATTGGTTTTTCAAAAAAAAATCCGACTGCTATCTATCAAAGAACAAGATCAAGCAGGACATCCCGAAGTGATCGTCATCAGCATAGAGAATGAATGATTGTCAGGCCTAGTTTTAATTACTCCCATTAGATTGTCTTAGGGGACCTGCCATAGTTTAATTCCCAGTGTGCCAAAATCCCTACACAATGATTCAATCATTGTTCGCAATAGCTCGGTCACTTGACCAAGCATTCAAATCTACTTTAACTATCGTCATTTACTCAAAGTATCCGTCCTTTCCAAAATTATATTTCATAAATCGCGCAAAACCTGCGTCGCGCAAGGATATCCGGACGCTCGCTCTTTTGCCTATTTATCTCAGGTACAAAACAGCAAATTATAGATTTATACATGAAACATTCTGAACTGACAGACCCTGCAGCCATTAAAATAATCGACGATGGTATATCTTTTTTTAAAGCGCGTTTGGCAGAGCGAACCGCGGAAATCCAAAATAGAAAGAAATAAAGAGAACCCGTAACCTTCAGTAAGGCAGGACTTGAATCTGTGACCTTTTCCAAATTAAGGACGCGCACTACCATATAATATTGCCCTATTTTAGGGTAATATAGCCCTAAAATAGGTCTACACATCTGGACTTTAAATAATCCTAAATTAGGGCGACAATACCCTATATTAGGAGCAATAATATGCTAGCAGAATTATTTAGCAGTCAAACAACAGAAAAGTCTCTACTTCTCATCGCTGCAATTGGCGAAAGCTATGCATTGGAAATAGCAAACACATTCGAAATAAGTAAAACCCAAGTTGCACGAACTTTAACTAAACTGGAACAATCCGACATCCTACTTGGTCAAGATAAAGGACGAACGCGAGTATATAGTTTAAATAAATCTTGGCTTCTTTTCAAAGAGCTTAATGCTCTCCTTCAAAAAGCCCTCTCATCAGTGCCACTTGATCAACAAGAAAAATATTTTATGAAACGAATGAAACCGCGAAAGAAAAATAAAGCATTATGAAAATTACCAAGTCGATGAGCCGAAAGGAATTTGCAGCGGCCGTTGTTCAACAACTTGAGAAATACGAAATTTCGTGCGTTCTCGTTGGTGGCGCGTGTGTTTCTATTTACACGGAGGAAAAGCACATATCTCATGATTTAGATTTTATTTCACTGTACTCACATGAAGCAATAGGTAAGGCACTGAGCGAAATCGGATTTACCAAAGACGGACGCTACTTCGTCCACCCAAACTCAAAGTTGTACGTAGAGTTTCCGTCGGGACCAGTAGCTATTGGAAATCAAATCCCCATCAAACCCGAAGGAAAACTAAAGATACAAAACACAACCATCCTAATGTACTCCCCTACTCAATGTGTAATGGACCGCCTAGCCGCCTGGTTCCACTGGGACGACCGCCGAAGCTTAATTCACGCACTATGGGTCTGTGAAAAACATCCCATTAATTTGGAAAAAATAAAGAAATGGGCAAGAAAGGAAAACTCTTCAGACAAACTAGATATCTTTATTGAAGAATTCAAAAAGATAAAACAGAGCAGCTGAAAGCCCACCCCAAAAAAAAAGCATCGAAACAAGCACACTCAAACGCCGCACGGTTCGCTTATAGGAAAAATTGGTAGTGAGAGCCGGACTTGAACCGGCGACCCTCAGATTATGATTCTGATGCTCTAACCAGCTGAGCTACCCCACCATACCAAACGAGAAATAATGGGTTACCAGTTTATGGCGGGTTTAGTCAATAAAAGGTTTTCAAGTCTTTAGCCCCTCTATAAAGGGCTTAATTTCAGCTACTTAAACCTGCTTATGGCTAGATTAAACGGCCTCAGATTGACTATTTTTTCGGCAAACTTCGAAATAGAGGGAGACCCAAGGAGAACCTATGAGACAAGCCCTCTTGGCGCTGACCGCGCTGCTTTTAATTTCCAGTTTATCCTGCGACAAAAAAGATTCAGGTCCTGAAAAATCAACTCCCAAAGAAATTCGCCCCGAAGCCTCTGACACCGCTGGCGCGAATAAATCGCCAGGCATTGATGTGTTGGATGAATCCGGCCAAGTTATACCAGGCACTCGTGTCTTAGTGGGAGCCAGTTCATCAGCCACTAATCCATGGCTAATTCCCGATGCAAATGGGCATCTTGAAATTCCTGCCACTTGGACAAGCCCTGGCGATTTGACTGTCGAATCCCCAGGATTTATCCGTCTCACTCTTAAAGATCAAACTCCAGGCCCTTTGAATCTGAAACTAAAGAAAAAATCACAGCTTCCGCAATTGTCTCTAAAAGGATCTTCAACTGGGGTTACGGCAAAAGACAAAGATGGCTTTGTTGATTTTGCAATAATTCTGGATTCTTTAAATAAATCCGATGTCCTAAATTTCAATATCAGCAAAGTCATCAGCCCCTGGACAGAAATAGTCAGTGTGTTTGGTTTTGAATTTCCCATTCCTCCAAACATCTTTTTGCCAAAGCAAAAAGAATCCTATTTTTTCACAATCACACTGCAGAAACCGTGGTTTAATTTGTTTTACGACACCTACGGGACCAAGTCGTTGTATGCATTGCGGGGCAAATTTCCATTGCGAAAAGTCTTAGCAGAATTGCAAAATAAAGTGCCTTATGTAGAACTGATTAATGATTTCGATATGTCCACAGCAGGTCGTCTGGACTATAGTTTTACAAGCACCACTAACACCCCGATTGTGGATTCTGCCCAGATTTCACTTGATCAAAACTACACAATTAAAGCGCCTCAAGTCGATGCTTCACAAGTGGTGATAGGAATCAGTTCTTTTAAAGAGAAAAATTTCTATCAGCCCTTGGACGTCAAATACATGCAGAATCAAGAGTCAGTCGTATTTAAATCTATTAAAACGGCCACGCCTTATTTTATTGGCGTTCTAAAAAATAAAAACGAACTAATGGGCGACAATGCATTGGTTGAACGCATGAGCATCAGTATCGACACGCCTCGAACAACTGCTAACTATTTGCCTCTTACTAAAGATCCCGCTTGGGCCACGGCAAATGAGCTTCAAGTTGATCTACCTTCGATGGTAGACTCTGGATTTACAGAACAAGGTTTGGTTGTGGTCGTGTCTGAAATTCAAAATTTAACCCTGCCCGACGGTCGGGTATTGAAATACAAAATACCCGTTTGGGAAGTCCATTCAGCTCGGTGGTCATCGACTGTGCAGCTTCCTGATTTAGATCCGGCTTCAACGTCTCCGAAACGAGTGGAAGTTACACTCCTTGCTAGAGAAGTAGATAATTCTGGTCAACAAAACCCAGTTACTATAGTCTCTAGTCATGAAGAACGGGTGGAAACTGCGACTCATCTTACTAAGTCAGCTAGGGATTATTAGCCTAATATTCCTGTCCTCGTGTGGCCTAATGGAACTGCAAGAGGACAAGAATGCCCGTCGTCGCACGGCCATAATGCCCCCTTCCCGGGTTTATAATTATTCGTTTGATGCTGTTTGGCGCTTATCACTGACTGTCTTAAAGTATTCTATAACCGATCAAAATCAAGAAACCGGTCACATTGAAACTGATTATGTAAAGCCATCCGATGGAGGCTGGACGCGGCCCGATGGCACCAGCGCCATGTCCGCCGGCATTCGTTATAAAATAGCCATGAGTTTAGTCCGTGTTCGTGCAGAAAACGGAAAGATGGGTGTTAAAGTCACTGTAGAAAAGAAACAAGAAAAAATAAAAGATTTCTTTTCTGACCCCGAGCCGCTTGATTCTGATCATCTAGAGGAAAAAGCAATTTTGTATCGATTAGAACGCGAACTGGTAATTGAAGATGCCCTTAAAAAAGCGACTCCTGAAACTAATACGCCTTTATAATTGGCGCTGTTTCATTGGCACTCATCGCTTTTATTTTCTGTAACCCTTTGTTAGCCAATGTGACGATATCAGGCTCAGTTTCCTTTGATAGTTTTTCAAACAATGCCCGTTCGTGGGTCATCGGATTCTGAGTCATATAATGAATAATTTTTGGTCGAACCCAAAGCGAGCGTTTCTTTTTAATATTTTGCGCGCTGAATAGTTCTTCCCACAATAAATCCCGGTGAGTCGGCTCTTGCATCAGTATGTCAAAAGCTGTAGATCGAACGATCAATGAGGGATCCTTAACTAATTTTTTGGCCACATTGAATCGCTGGGGATGACTGTTTTCATCCATCGCAATTAAAAGTCCATTTTTTACAAACCATTCCTTTGAACTCGCAAGAGTCAAATACGAAGGCGAAATACTTTGGCCCTCTAGAAAACCCAACGCCATAATCGATTTCCATCTTAAATCGAGCGACAAATTCGTATCTCCCGACACGTGCAGCAATCGATCAATTGTCTTTTTGTCTGGTTTCAAAAGTTGTTTTTGATTGCTTAAGGGCAATGACAGAATATCCATTTCCGCATCGCCGCTGAAGTTTGCCTGTGGCGCGTTTGGGACAGCCGCAAACACAACAGATGCTGCCAACAAAGCTAGTATTGTTATTTTAGCTGTCATTTTACTATCCCTTTTTAATAAAGTTTTCAAACTCGCCCATAAGTTCTTTAGATTCTGTAATCTTTTGTGGATCAAGCTCTTGAACCGGCGGCGCATTTTGGGCAGGAGCCGATTCTTGTTTTTTCTGTC
>JAYTTH010000400.1:0-4327 GCA_043745515.1 Pseudobdellovibrionaceae bacterium
CCTTCAGTTTGATATATCCATTTTACACCATCAAATTCCATGACAGGCAAAGCTAGGCTTCGGCTATCAAGGAATAAAACAAAAGCAAGGGCAAAAATAAGGATGATCGTTTTCACAATTTACAACCTTTCAAAAACCAGCCCATTCAAATAAAACATACCTCGCCATAACTTTTATATTGGATGATCTTAAAGATGATTTCAAATTCTCGGCATACACCTGTCTAGGAAACAGACACCGTTTTGCAGGATTAGTCATGTGCTGGCCTAATTTGTCAGCGACCTATACGCAACGCCATTGGCGCCTATGTGATGCATAGCTTTTGGCCCAGAAATAGCATTTTTACTTTATCTATGAGAGCAACGCGATCTGCGATACTAATTCTTATCTGTTTTTTGACGGGATTGTCACCGCATTCTCAGGCCTCGTCGAGATCTGGATCAGAATGTAAACACTTCTACTCAATAGGTTCTATCAGGTCTCATGTTGTTGAGTTTATTCAAATATACACGCCCTACTTAACTAACGAGTTAGGAATAACTCGTAAAGTGTTTTTGGCGGAAGAAAGGATGGATGTCGTTATAGATAGTGATCCTTTGGCATGCCGTTTTTGTTTCGGTGGGGCGGAATTTTTACTTCAGGACTTGTTTAGATATTTTCCCAATGGGGACTGGAGAGTGGTTGAAACAGTTCAAAAGTTTCAGAGTTTTTTTCATTTATACCTCTATTCTCCAATATATAAGCTAGTCGTGGATCCAACCTACCGTCAGTTTTTGATTGATAGTCGTTCGGCCGACTTCGATTCATTACCTAAAATTTTTGTAGGCTCAGGTCCTGAGTTTGCGGACCTCTTAAAAGATCGGCTTCCACCTAAGGCGATTGGAATTTTATTTGATGTAAAAGATGTAACTAATCAAATGTCTATACCGAATCGTCATCAACGGTTTTATCTTCAGCAGAAATAATAAATATTCAATTGATAAAAACGATCTTGGAGACCTAGACGGCAGATCTTAAATCATTGTATCAATATGGGCGAGCACCAGAAAATATATTCTGGCAGGTCCATAAGCAAACCCCCGGCTTTTGGCAATGCCATTGGATATAGTTCTTAGGCTTTTTAAAATACGACATGTTTTTCTACGCAATGACAAGATTCTAACAATCAATTTTTTTGAAATTTTATTGGATTGGGTCTTGGAGCGATACAAATTACGCTCCAGATTGATCAGATGCTTTCAAGACTTTCAAGGAAACGCCTTTTATTCCAGAATTTACGCCCGCGGATGAATCAATTCCAAAAACCGACGATAATGGTTATATTCCACTTGAAGTAAAGGTCGATTTCCATCGTATTCAAAAATACATTTTTAATGGAAAGTATCTGTTTGCATTGAAAGCGTGCGCCCAAGCCTGCGGAGGCGCGTCTGCTGTAACTCAAGCGCAATTAGTGTTTATAGAGCCTTCCCATATTCAGGATACTATAAAAAGATATCCAACTTCGTGGCGATCAGTAATTAGATTTCTACTTGCTCACGAATTAGCTCATTTTATTCATGAAGCAATTAGCCTAAAACAACCCAATGGACTGAGTCCGCAAAATCATGTGCCCCTGCTGCGAGCGCATGAGGCTACAAATTTTCAGAAGCTGAATGAGCGTTTCGGGCCTGAAGCCATCGAGAGGCTCATAATTAGAACATCAAAAAGTCATCGAGAAGTAGATGGATTAGCACTTATTATTTTAGAAGAAATGGGTTTTCACGATGCCCCAGCAATATAGAAAACAGTGGTTCGTATGCGTTAATAGATACAATAACTAGAGCAGAATCAATCAAGAAATCGTTTATCGAATCCAGTGATCATGAAAATAGAGACTGCAATACAATGACTGAAGATGAAGAGTTACAATACTGGAGGTCAAAATATTCTAACGATAAAATTAAGATTACAAATATCAAATCAGCTGAGTCGAAGTGAACGAATCCCCTGATTTTTGGCGCTACCAAAGGACATGACACTTAGTTTTTTGAAATACCACATGTTTTTCTACGCAATGACGAGATTCTAAAAATCAATTTTTTTGAAATTTTATTTGACAGCCAAATCGTGTTCGCCAAGCTCTGATAGCGAAATCATTTTCCCGAACTTCGCAAGGGGGATAAACAGTACTATATTCCCTTTCTGTATCGCGAAAGACGCGATAAAAGTGGTACATTTAGTGAATCCAATGTGACGATTAAGAATTCAAAATGACTCTAGATTTCGTTTTTAAAACCTGTGCTAGGATTGCCTCAAGTAAATGAGGTGAACCGATGAATCTAAATAATTTAACAAACCAAAAACTGGATGAACATTTAAAATCTTTGGTTACTAGCGAGCGCGAAATCTTAAGTGATATTCTTGTGCATATCAAAGAAGTGGATCGAAGAAAGCTGTTTCTGGTATTTGGATTTGGCAGTTTGTTTGAGTATCTTACTAAAAGCGTTGGCTATGCCAACGGCTGCGCGCAAAGGCGAATCGATGCGGCTCGATTGTCGTTGGATGTTCCTGACGTCATTTTGAAGATTGAGTCCGGTGAATTAAATTTATCTCAAATGACTTTAGTGCAGAAAGCTATCCGTCAGGTGCAATCTAAATCAGGTGCCAAAGTAAATTCTGCCGTTAAAGAAAAGCTGGTATGCGATATAGCTACAAAGTCCTTTTCTGAATCCGAAGTTATTGTCGCCCAAACTTTTAATCTTGAACTAAAAGAATCCACTACGACCCGGCACCAAAGAGATGAATCGGTTCGGCTGGAGGTGACTTTAAGTAAAGCACAGTGGGAGAAAATGCTGAAAATGCGCGAACTGCTTTCACATTCACTACCAGATGGTAGTTGGGATCAGGTTCTGGAATATGTGTCTGACAGAGTAATTCGGCAGAAGGATAAAAGTAGAATGCCAGCGAAAACGCAGCAAAAAAGCTCTTCGCCCCAAACGGGCCAGTCCAAAAAAAGCCGACCAATAAAATCCAGGTACGGTCGAAAGCCTATCCCCATTGCAATCCAAAGACAAATCTTCCAGCAGAGTCGTTGCTGTCAATTCGAAAATAAAAGCACTGGGCAAAAATGTGGATCGCGCTGGCAGCTGTCCATAGATCATATCAAGCCAATTTGGGCTGGGGGCGGCAATGAACCGGATAACCTGCGCGTTCTTTGTGCGAATCACAACCGCGAGGTTTACAAATGGCAAAGTGGGATCACGCATGAAGGGATCATGTTGTAGGTGTAAAGTCTTTATAAATTAAAAACTCGCATTTAATAGAAAGTTCCCACTATTCTAGCTTTTTCAGTATCTGTATTTTCCTAATGTCTCTACTTCCTTATCCAAAGGAACTAGTAGAAAAATTTTCACTTTGGTTGCGGCATTCTCCGAAAAATGCTACTAACCTTTCTAATAAGAAACCTAGCTTCCGGAGATACTATGTCCATTTTCAATCGTTTAGTTATTGTAGCGACTTTTAGCCTTTTTTACATCAGTAGTGCCTTGGCTTTTGCGCCGGCTTCTTACAAAAGATTAATAGTATTTGGCGACTCCTTGTCTGATGTAGGGACCTACTCGTTAGTTTCAAAAAGCTATGGCGGCGGAAAATTTACCACCAATCCTGGAAAGCTTTGGGTTGAATTGGTGGCTGATGGGCTTGGATTGCCCATGAAACCAAATCGCCTTGAAGGCTATGGGTACCCTTCGTATTTTCTGGGTGGCTTTAACTATGCTCAAGGTGGTGCACGTATCACCATTCCAAAACCAGAAAATCCCAATGCCAAAGAAGGCAGCGCACGACCAGTCTTAGAGCAGACCCAACTTTTTTTACAACAGTTTCACGGCTTTCTACAAAGCGATTTAGTTTTGATTCAAGGTGGAGCAAACGATGTTTTCGCGCAAATTGCGGGTTTAAAAGCAGGTAAAATAACACCGACTGAGGCCATTCAAAATATGGCTGTGGCAGGTAATGAATTGCTAGTACTTCTTAAAAATCTAAATCGCCAGGGAGCGAGTAATTTATTTGTCGTGAATTTGCCGATGATTGAAAAAACTCCTTTGGTTTTAGGTTTTGACCCGCAAGTGCAGGGCTTAGTTGAAAAAATGGTTTTGACTTTCAATGCCACTTTAAAAGCTGGGACTCGAAGTTCCGGAATAAAGTTAGTAGATTTTTATGCGTTTGAATTAGGAATGAGCCAGCGCTCTATGCAATATGGTTTTAAAAATGTGACGTCTCCTGCCTGCAATGTTAAAATCTTGCCATCGAATTCGTCTTTGTATTGCAGTAGTAAAACTTTGATTGAGCC
>JAYTTH010000401.1:0-4318 GCA_043745515.1 Pseudobdellovibrionaceae bacterium
TTTGAAAAATCAAGATCCACGCAGTGCTTTATTTTGTGTCCGATCTATATTTGAATGGGCTGTTGATCTGGATAAAAAAATCTACAAAGAGTTTAATCACCGCTTTCTTTTGAAAGCGTCCATTTCCCATGGTTTTTTACGGTTTGTGAAACTTAATAACGGGTATGCGTTTGCCGGAGTTCCACTTATCGAATCAGTACGGCTACTTGGCTGTGTAAGCGACAAATCTGAAAATACCCTTATAATTAAAAAAGACGGATCGGATTTGGTAACACCGTATTTAAAAAATCCATCCACCAAAGCCGTGGACCTGAAGGGCTTTGACGAAAAGTCGGATATTTTGGAAATAAAAGAATTCGTAGAATTGAATGATTTTTTTCGTTCCACGCTTTCTGTTGCAGACGAAATCGAGCGAAAGAAATCTATGGCTTCGTTGACTTATTTCCGTGGGCAAAATGATGTCCTCAATGCCCTTCATTTGCTGGATCGATCACTCCATGATCTAGATTGGGATCAGTCGTTTTATCTCATTCAGCATTTAAAAGATTTAAAACTTGGCGTTAAGCATGCCGCTACAGCCAGCAAGCTTTATCAAATTATGTCCGATCATTTTCAGCTTGTACTGACCCAAGCGCGCGATTATCCATTTTTGAATTCTTTAGTATTGCTGGTTGAATCATTAGTCCATAAAGATCTCTGGACATCTCATTGGGCCCAGCTTGTTAGAAATTATCTTGTGTGCAAACACCCAAGGATCGTAGCGAATTCGATCGAAGTGCTTTGCCAATTTGAATTTGAAACTGATGATTTGCAAGCTATCTTGCAAAATTGGAAAGACAATAATCGCATATCAGCGAATTTTCTTTTGTCCGAATTTAAAAAAACCATCGCCAAAGCCCATGTGAAAACTTTGTTGAACTGGATGGAATCTGCCAATGTGCTGTTTCAGGCCAGTGCCCTTTACGTCATTGAAGAAACGCTTAGGCACTATCGGTTAACTGATCCGATTGTTTTTAAAACTAATTCATTGTTGCAAGATTGCGTGCGTGCCACAGATAAGTTTAAAAATGAAAATAACGAGCTGATTAAAGCTCGCTACCTTAAATTGCAATTAGTTCTAAGTGAAACTCAAAATGGCCAGCCGATACGGTCCGTGGCTTAAGCTTACTCTTGGTTTTCTGAACAACTTTGAATCGCTGTACTTACGCCCGCATTCATTTTCGAAAATTTTACTTCCGCCGCTTGTCCCGTGGCACAATCCCAGGTTTGCGCCGCAGTCAGAGCCCCGCCAAACGAGAAATTTGCAGGGAAATACGTTCCCGAGGTAACATCCGCTGCATACGGTCTTATGGTCACGCCCGAAATGCCGCCCGCAGAATCCCAGTGGCGAAAAAGATCAGCCGCCGCCCCCACAGAATATTTAGCGCTGCCTTCACCCATGACATACGTCGTTGGCGAATTTCCTAGCAAAGCAAATTTGCCATACATTTGCGACGTCGTTGACGCCGTGCCTGTGCCCGTAAATAAAACGCCCGAGCCTTGCTGGTTTGTCGATTCGCTGGCAAAGCTGCGTATAGTTTCTGAAATCGCTGTAGATGAGCTGCCTGTTACTGCTGCAGTCATATTAGGAATGGTTAGTTTGGCGTTGGCACTGTCACTGGGTAAACTCAAAAAAAAGGACACTTGAGAAGGTCGAGAATTTGTCGAGACCTTTAAACCAAGTGTCCTAAACCACCCATGGAACCCCTTAAGAGCAAACGTTTGTTTCAAACCTTTGCTTGATTGGGTTCTATCAAAAGATATTTACAAAACATATCGACTTTATTTCATACAGAACTTATTGTAAAAGCCAGTTAAAATGTTGATTTTACTTATGTTGGTAAGAACAAATGTTTATTGATGACCCTGTTAAAATTACATGAGTCGGGCGGGAATTGTCGCTGAATTTTGGTCACTGCGGCCAACATTTAGTCGCTAAAAATACCGAAAAATCAAACAGCTAGACCCTAAATTAAAGAAAATGAAAGCACGACTTATGTAAAGTCTACCCATAAATCATGCCAATGCATTTTCTTCATTTTACTACAAAAAAACGGCCGAAAAATACCAGAAATTAAAGCGCCAAAGCCTTGGCTAAATTTTTGTTGATCGCTTCTAAAAACGGTTCGGTATTTAAATATTTATCAGATGGAACTTTGTCGCCAAAAATGCAAGCCGCTAAATCTTTTGTCATCAATCCCGATTCGACAGTTTCAATACACACACGTTCTAGTGTGTGTGAAAATTTAATCAGATCCTGATTGCCATCCAATTTTCCACGATGAGCAAGACCACGAGTCCACGCAAATATCGAAGCAATTGGGTTAGTAGAAGTCGGTTTACCTTGTTGATGCATTCTAAAGTGTCGAGTGACGGTCCCGTGAGCCGCTTCTGCTTCCATAGTTTTGCCATCCGGAGTTATCAAAACAGACGTCATCAAACCAAGTGAACCAAAGCCTTGCGCAACTGTATCTGACTGCACATCCCCATCATAGTTTTTACAAGCCCAAACGTAGCCGCCTTCCCATTTCAAGCAACTGGCAACCATATCATCAATCAATCGATGTTCGTAAGTAATCCCCGCCGTATCAAAGGTTGTTTTAAATTCCTTGTCGTACAGTTCTTGAAAAATATCTTTGAAACGACCGTCGTATTTTTTAAGTATTGTGTTCTTAGAAGAAAAATACAAAGGCCATTTTTTACTAAGAGCCATATTAAAACACGATCTAGCAAAGCCACGGATGGATTCTTCGGTGTTGTACATGGCCATAGCGATTCCGTCCCCCTTGAAATTATAAACTTCATGGGAAACTTTTTCACCCGATTCAGGTTCAAATGTAATCGTTAGCTTGCCTTTGCCTTTGGTAACAAAATCTGTTGCACGGTACTGATCGCCAAACGCGTGTCGACCAATCACGATTGGTTTTGTCCAGCCCGGCACTAGGCGCGGAATATTTTTCATCAAAATGGGCTCTCGAAAAACCGTGCCATCCAAAATATTACGAATGGTACCGTTGGGTGATTTCCACATTTGTTTTAAATTGAATTCTTTAACTCGAGCTTCATCCGGAGTGATCGTTGCGCACTTGATTCCTACATTGTATTTTTTGATGGCCTCGGCTGAATCAACGGTGACTTGATCGTTAGTTTTGTCACGGGATTCCATGCCTAGATCAAAATATTTAATATCAATTTCTAAATACGGGATGATCAGTTTGTTTTTAATAAATGACCAAATAATACGAGTCATTTCATCGCCGTCTAATTCTACGACGGGATTTGCTACTTTAATTTTTTTCATTATTTACCTCTAGAAATAAAATAGAATAAAAACCCAGTTTGATAAAGGAGATCTCTATAGAACAGCATCGTGTCAAAGGCTAGTTTCGTCTGATTACAAATTCCACGAGATTTTTTCCAGTGCCTCGACCTCTTCTGCCCAATAGGAATAAGTGCCAAAATCAGGAAATATTTTTGGAAACGAAGGATCTTTCCATCGTTTGGCTATCCAGCCAGCATACATAATAATTCTCAGCCCGCGCAAAGCTTCAATCCAAGCCAGTTGATGGAAAGGAAACTCACGAAACATTTGGTAACCTTCGATAAACGCATCTTTTTCTGCCGTAATCGTTTCATTGTCGTAACTTAGTAGCATCCAAAAATCCTGGACAGCTGGACCATTGCAAAAATCATCGAAATCGACCAGAAAATAACTTTGCTTCATTTGCAAAATATTGCCCTTGTGGGCATCGCCGTGAATGCGAATAAATTCCGATGGCTCAAAATGGTCATCTATAAAATTTAGAATCTTTTCAGCGGCAGGAAAATAGCGACTTTTAAGTTCAGGCACGACCCACGAATCTAATATTTCCAAAGTTTCCCAACTGCCATAGTAAGACGAGTCCATCACGGGGCGATGGCCTGCAAAAGATTTTGCACCTATAGTGTGAACACGCGCAAACAATTGCCCAATCCGATTCAGATCTTCCAAAGTTAATTCTTGCGGCATTCGTCCCCTAAATTTGGGAAAAAACGCTACAGAAATACCGGCCGTTTCAATCAAGGTAGATTTATTGGGCAGCAACAAGGCATTCAAAGCTGGAATTTCAGCTTCGTTGAGTTCCCGTAAAAATTGATGTTCTTCCAAAACGGCGGCCGGGGACCAGCGCTCGGGTCTATAAAATTTAGCAATAATATTTTCCACTGGGCCGCTGTCAGAGGCTTCGAGCTGAATATCAAACACTCGATTTTCATAGGAATTCAATTGCGTGAACATACC
>JAYTTH010000402.1:0-4314 GCA_043745515.1 Pseudobdellovibrionaceae bacterium
ATTAGAACGTCCAAATCTTTTAATCTACACCCAGCAATTTTGCGATGAAAACGAAAACGTTACTCGTCATCCGATGTCGCCAACTTGGCCCGAAACAATGCTCACAACAGTTTCACTTTCAGTAGAAACTCCGACCACAACTCGCCTCATGATTCGCTGGGAACCCCAAGGCGCAATTAAAGCTGACGAGCTGTCTACTTTTGTTCAAGGTCGCTCAGGAATGACCCAAGGCTGGACAGGTTCGCTAGACAAGCTCGAAGACTACCTGGGCAGGCTTTAGTTTTCTATGCATTTTACGTTTTCAGATTTGCAATCAGAAAGCAAGGTGCCGTCATGGCACTTTGCAACGACTTCTTTGCTGGCTTCGCTTTCACTTTTGCCTAAAGCTGAATAACGTTTTCCCAGTGATTGCAGTTTACACGTAAAAGTGCCTACGAGTTTTAATTGCCCGCCAGTGGCATCGAGCGAGAGTGTTCCAGTGTTTTTATTTTGATCACTAGGATTTACGACCTTAATCCCAGCACAGCCGGATTGTAAAAGTAAAAAAAATAGTGTACCTAATTTGACATTTTTTTCAATCAAAATGACTCCTCTGTTTTTTGGAAAACCTATCCATAAATTCTAATTTGTAGCAAGGACTGTCATCATGCAATACACCGCACACAATTCCTACAGCTTTTATAGATTCAATCGCAAATCCTAGCCCCCCGATAGGCATAAAATCTGCTGTGGCAATGAGTATGCTTAGACTGCCTATGCTTTTGACATTTTTTCCAATTGCCACATCAGCCCCGTCCTATTAAGGGCCTTTGAATGAAAGTTGTCTTCAATACTTTACGGGGGCGCCAAAGGGACTTACTTATTTGCATGCAAAAAAGTTATTCGATCAACACCGTTATCAAGAATCTCTTTGGACATTGAGATTAATTTCTGACAATTAACGGCATACCAAACTTGAAAGCCAAATGGTCACTCGCCTTCAAAAATCAAAAATTATTTCAATAGAAAAAATGGAAATTCCGGCCCATGAAGGAACGGTTTCTGAACTTTATTTAGTCACCCTTTCAATCCTGTCGGCAACCACGATTTTTCTGTTGATGACCAAGAGCCTTTTTACGTGGCCTTGAAAAAATCATTAACAGAAACTAGAATTAGACAATTAATGACTGGCCATTTTTCCGAGGATAGTATTTTACAAACTTTAAAACGTCATCTTTATTTGTTGTCTTGTATGGAGAAAGAGTTTTCCAATAAGAAAAAATGACCGCCTAAAATACAAACAGTGTAAAATCAATTAGGCTTGATTTAGTTTGCGTCGAACTCAACAGCAGAGTCCATTAGGCTCCAAAGGCCGAGCCAAAGAAGCAGAAAAAAAGCCAGCCCAATTTGAACTGGCCATTTAAACTATTTCTTCTTTTTTGCCGGTTTAGCCTCTTTTGCTTCTATTGAAGTCGCCGTCATAGAATATTCGATAGTCACTTTTGACCCGACTTTAACTTCGCCTTTGCTGGGGGTGGTGGCATCTTTTTTAAGTACCCATTTTTCACTCCCCTTTTGAACGGTAATCGCAGAATCAGTCATTTCTAAAACGGGTCCTGTCACTTGATACGTTTTATTGGCCGCGACAGCGCCAAGGGAAACTAGTGCTAAAACAGATACCATCAAACCTGCATTTCTAAAAACTATCGAAGTCATTTATTGTCCTTTTTTATTGGTTAATTACTATCAAAACTTTGGTCTATTTCAGACAGAACTGTCAAGAAAATGTAATAAGCCCTTGCACTGTTTTCGATTTAAACGTTGCAAATAGGCAATCCTAAACTAAACTAAAGATTCTTTTTATTTAGGAGTTCGAATGCTGGGCAAAATAGCTAGTCTCATACTTTTTTTGATACCCATATTGTCGAACGCTATTACTTTGAAAAAATCAATTCCTTTCAAACAAACATCTTGTCACTTGGGCAAAACAAAAGCGGAACTGTTTTTACGATTCGAAAAAAAAATGGACTCAGCAACCAACGATTTTTCTGGGGCCCCATTGGTTTTTTTGAAAAGTAAAATCGAATCAACGCTAGAATCCACCCTTAAATCCAGTGAAGGCGATTTTAATTTTATTCCTCCTAAAATTAAATCTAATTGCAAAGACACCCTAGCATTGCCAATTGGAAAAACCACTTTGGCTATTTTTTATTCAAGCGACAATAGGCCGTTTCAAGAAAACTACCGAGTCGTTTTATGGAATGCCAAAACCGACAAAATCACTGATCAACGTGACCTTGGCGCCGTTTCTGCGATACTTCCAACAACTGAAGGCTTTAGTTATTCAAATTTAATTCCACGAAGTGACGTCGATCAAATTGACATGAAATCAACGTCCGGCAAGGCTATGATCGCCACGGATAAGGATTTAAATGCCCTAAAAAGCGCAAAAATTGTAAACAAGAAACTCTATGTTGAATTTGATCCCCACCTTAGTTTTGAAAAAAGCCAATGGAAAAAATTTTTTAAAGATAAGCTCGATTATTTAAATGCGACGGGCTGGGATGGAAAACAAAAACGCTTCGCAAATGTCGTCGTCTACGAAGCCTCTCATTTTAATGGCAAGGATAACAAAAACCAAGAAACCTGCATAGACCTGACAAACAAGCGCGGGGGCAGCCTCGTAGAACCAAAATGGCGCTGTATTCAAGAGCTTCGCAAATAGTGTGTTTTAATTTAACTAAACAGATTCTATAATAGCCGCGATTCCCATTCCTCCTGCAGTGCAAATTGAAATCAAACCCCGTTTTTTACCGCCACTTGCTAGCAATTTAGCCAGTGTTCCAGCAATTCGAGCACCAGTGGCGGCGAATGGATGACCGACAGCCAAACTGCTACCGACCTGATTCATCTTATTTCTATCAAACGGACCTATTGGACTCGACAATCCCAAAACACTTTTAGAATAGGCGGCATCTTCAAGCGCTTTTAAATTACAAAGTACTTGTCCAGCAAACGCTTCATGCAATTCAAAATAGTCAAAATCGGCAGGCGTTAATTTGTTACGAGAAAATAACTGGGCAATCGCTTTTGTTGGCGCCATTAATAGGCCGGCTCCTTTAACAAAATCAACGGCCGCTACTTGAACATCGACCAAACGAGCTAATGGCTTAGCCCCAATTTGGTCGGCACCTGCTTGATTTCCAACCAATACGCAGGCTGCCCCATCCGTCAGTGGAGAACTATTTCCAGCCGTCAATGTGCCGGCAGATGAGGTATCAAAAACTGGTTTTAATTTTGCCAATTTTTCCAGAGACGTATCGCCACGTAATGTTCCATCGCGTTTCAACCCTTGAAACGGAGTCACCAAGTCATCATAAAAACCAGAATCATAAGCTTTAGCTCCATTTTTATGACTTGCTAAGGCTAAAATATCTTGGTCTTCTCGGGAAATATGCCATTCCTTAACCATCAGTTCGCAGTGCTCGCCCATAGATTTTAAAGTTCGCGGTTCATTGACGCTTGGGACAGAGGGTCTTAGTGCACCCAAGCCAAAATGTGAAATCGCCGCTAGTTTTTCACCAAAACTTCGGGCCTTATTTAAATCAAGAAGAACGCGTTGAAATCGTTTTGACACTTCGATCGGCAAATCACTATTGGTATCGACCCCACCCGCAATTCCAAGATTAATTGCCCCAACATGGGCTTTTAGAGCTAACTGCCAAACCGTTTCTAACCCCGTGCCGCAGGCTCGCTGAACATTGTAAGCCGGTGAATCCGGATGAATTGTGGTGGATAACAATACTTCCCGAGCTAAATTAAAATCAGACGAACTGTTCATCACGGCACCCAATGCCGTGTCGCCAATAAACTGATTGTCTAATTTCAAGTTTTTTACAAGACCCTCGACGGCAGCGACCATCAGCTCTTTTCGTGTCACATCAGTATAAGTCGTTTGGCTTTTTGCAAATGGGATCCGCGAACTTCCTAATATATAGACAGGGTTAGCGTTAGATTTCATTTTCTTCTCCATTTTCAAAATTTTTAATTACTGTTTTTTTTATCCTGACCAGACTGTATTTCAGTCAATCTATCCAATTCACAAAGAATGACATTAACAAAAAAGTCATCCTTTGATTTAAGCGGAAGTCTTCAATAGCTCGACCGCTGCTTTAAGCTGAATATCTTCATTCACTCTTTTTTTAATATCTGATCGATGTCTTAAATCTTGGGAGTCAACTCCAGTTGGCAATAGCACTTCCAAATCTGGTTTAACTCCTTTGTCTTGAAATGAATTCCCATTTGGTGATTGAAATTCTTTAACCGTGTATTTGA
>JAYTTH010000403.1:0-4307 GCA_043745515.1 Pseudobdellovibrionaceae bacterium
TCCACACGACTCTTCTCCTGGGCCACCCATCAGAATAACCTGAAAATCCATTTCAGTCAGCCGGCGAGTAAGTTCTGCATAAGACTCGATGGTCCAGCGTTTTGTATTCCAAACGCTGCCGGGAAAAATAGCGATGTGACGAAGCCCGCTATCAGGAGCAGGATCATATTGCCGATAATCCAATTCTAAGCGCGGAAATTTAGCCCAACCAGGGATTTCAACCAACTGATCATTACTAAGTTTTAAATTTAAATTCATGGATTTAGTTTCATTTTGAAAAAAATCTGAAAACGAATGATCAACAAGTTGCAAAAGCTGAATAACTCTCAAAGGTTCTGGTAAAACTAAATTGCGTTTAGTTTTTTTTTCATACCCAATTAAATTGTACCAAGAACTATATCCAACTCTTAAGTTAGTATTAAGTTTTAAAGAAAATAAATAACTTCGAGCTGATCGATGGATACAAAATACGATATCTTGTCCTGTTTCATTTAAGCGATTAGCGGCATCCATATAATCTCTGGAAGAACCTTTTTGCACTTCAAATATTAAATCAACTAATTTTAGTTTTAAAAACAAATCACCGATGCCTTTTTTACAAACAAGCGAGACCGCACTGTTGGGGTATTTCTTTTTTAAGAGATTTAGAAAGGGAATGGACAAAACCAAATCACCTAAAAAGGCCGTGTTAATAACGACAAGCCGTTGAATACTAATATCTGGTGTAAATGGTGGTGCTATTTGATTCATTTTTTACAATTCTAAAGGCTTTTCTTGTTTATCTAATTTATTAAACCGCGCCCAAGCCTGCAAACGCTTTATAAACTGATCCATCTCAGGATGATCATAGCACATAGTTTGTTTACTACAATCTCTCTTCCAGCAGGGGCTGCAACCAAAGTTTGATTTAATGGCTGCTCCATTATCGTAAAATTCGACTTCATGAGCACAAGTAGGACCAAACCACGCTAATGTATATTTTCCAAAAGCAATTCCAGCGTGCATTGCAAACGAATCTCCGCTGATTAAACAGTCTATGGCGGCAATACTTTGCAAGCCATCACGTACCCCACCCATAGTGTTAGACGAAATTACTTGGGGCAATTGACTTGCCATTGTGGCATTGAATTCAGTTTCATCTTTACCGCCCAAAAGTACAATTTGCATTCCTGGCAACTGGACAGAAATTTTTTCTATTAATTCCATTTGTGATTTCAGAGACATTTTTTTATAAGTGATGACGTTACCGCAGCCCGTGTTAATTCCAATCACAAGTTTGCGGCCATGTTCTGACCAGAGCTGCTTTCGAAGTTGAACCTCGGCCATTTCTTCGTTGGTTAAATGAAGCCAATATTTATGTCGGGAATATTCTAGACCGCAGGTTTCAAACAAAAGCTGAATTTCTGTTTTTTTATTTTCAAAGAATTTTTTCTCATTTGACAGTCCCAGGCCCCACAATTCGTCAGCGTCTATGTCAACAGGCGCGATACTGCCATTATGCGGATCTGCTGAAAAACCCTTTAACTGCTGAAAACTAAGCATCTTCAACAAACCAGCTATTCGAATGTCTTTATCCAATGCGTACACGGTATTAAATTTAAAGGCCTGAAGTGCTAAAGTGGCATCAAAATTGAGTTCAAAAATGCGATCTATCGCTGGATGAAACTTTAAAATTTCGTGACTTGGCTTTTCGGTGACCCACACCACATAACTGTTTGGATTGTTTTGTTTGATTTTTCGCAGCAACGCCGTTGACCGCACTACGCTGCCCATGGCCCCCAAATGAACTACAAGAATCGCAGTATCAACTGGGTCAAAGGAATGACATTGCTTAGAACAAACGGGATTTTTTTCACACGGTTTATAGCCATTAAAATAGCGACAATCGGTTTCTGCCATAGCCCTATTTTATCAGATGTCTGAAGAATCAGAGGTCCTAAATAAATGACTTCATGACGTTTTGATAGTCCAGAGCCTTTAGTCTGGCTTTGTCCGCAAAGTCTTTTTGCTGGCTAGCGAATATAATGGATCGCGAGGCATTGATCACAAGGCGCTTATTATTTAGATCTTTAGCCGTAGCCAATATTTGATTCAAATCCCCGCCTTGTGCACCTAATCCAGGAACGAGCAATGGCATTTTTGAATCCATCAATCTAATTTTTTTCAAGGCCTCGACATAGGTTCCACCGACTACTAAACCTAAATTATTATTAGAATTCCAGTCTTTGGAAACTGTTTTAGCTACTTTTTCATAAAGAAATTCGTCGCCTATTTTTAAATCTTGAAAATCTCCGCCGTGAAGATTCGACGTCTTACATAAGATAAACAATCCTTTTGTTTCATATTCTAGAAAAGGCGTAATTACATCTTTTCCCATATATGCATTTATTGTGACCGTATCGGCTTGATAGCGTTCAAAAGATTCACGTGCATATTGCTTGGCGGTTGAATCAATATCCCCTCGTTTTGAGTCTAAAATGGTCAGAATGTCAGGATAATTTTTTTGCAGATACTCAAAGGTCATTTTCAAATCATCTTCTAGGCCCAATGCTGAGTAATAGGCAATTTGGGGTTTGTAGGCACAAACTAAATCTGCAGTCGCATCGATAATCGTTCGATTGAATTCAAAGAAAGGATTTTTTATTTTTGAAAATGATTCTGGCAGAGATTTAAAATCGGGATCCAAACCAACACACAGAAACGATTTATTCTTCTGTGTGATATGATCGAGTTTAGAATAAAAAGTAGTCAAGTTATACGATGTTCCTATTTAAAAAATCCACGATAGAATCTTTTGGTTGATTGCCAACCAACTGACCTACTTGACTGCCACCTTTAAACAACAACATTGCGGGGATCCCGCGAATATTAAATTTAGTCGGAGTCTCTTGATTTTCATCCACGTTTAATTTTACGATTTTAACTTTGCCACCCATTTCCGCAGCAATTTCTTCAAGCTTTGGTCCCAATGCTCGGCAAGGTCCACACCACTCGGCCCAGAAATCGACCAATACGGGAGTGTTAGAATTTAGTACATCTGTTTCAAAAGAAGTATCTGTTACCGCACTAGTATTTGAACCCATAGATTCATCCTCCGTTTCCACTATTCTAGAACTTAAAACCTAAAAAGTCTATCATTGGTAAAGAAGTTGTCAAAGCACTTATATTGAATTTATAAGTTATTGATATGGCTAGGATTTGTCTTTTTCAGAGGCAAACAATCGTTCAACAAACTCGCGCCGTGATTGATCCTGAGCCTCTAGCTCGTTTGTATTCCATCCTTCTTTCAAGCGTTTTAATTCTGATTTAGCTTTTACTTTTTTGATCGTGGAATGCGGGTATTGAGGCATATCGGCAGTCATTGCCGTATACTTTTTAATTTTTTCACTTAGTTGCGCCGATTTTATTTCAATTTCTTTGCGCAAGCGTTCACCCATTTTTTCCAAATTTATTTCGCCATCGGGCTTCGAAATATCCGTCATTGAATCTAAAGAAACGATGTTTTGCTTTTGATTCGCGGCTCCTGAAACTTTATGTTCACTGTCGTTGAGCTCCGTCGTTTTTTTCAACGGTTCTCCTTTTAGTTCGCTAATCAAGGCCGCAAAGGGATCAATCGTTGCCGCCGGAGCGACGGTGTCTTTTTCAAAAAAACTTTTTTTAACGTTTGTTTTTTTTTCTTGTTCAGCATTTGAACCAGTCACAGTGCTGATCTCACCGGCCAATTCAGCCCCAGAAAGTGCGGTCATTTTTTCGGGATCGAAACTGGCCAGCTCGCCTTGGACATGTTGCAAAGCCTGCACGGTAGCAGAATCGTAAGAAGAAAAGGCCAACGCGTCCGCACGATCTTTTGCAAACGATTTAGCCAATTTTTCAAGGATGGCACGTTCATCATGCTTTAATAGTTTACAAATAATTTGGATGAGTCGAATAACAGAAACTGGTGTTTCTAAAAGCATGTCCATTCGCATTCGAATTAAATCATCTGCTGGAATTGCATAACTTTTTGGAAAAATTAAAATCGATTTTCCACCCCAACGATTCATCTCCTTAATTTTTTTTCCTACGCTGAGTGAAGAAACTCTTTGCGTATTGCCAAAACCAACCAGAATATCGGGATTAAAAGAAACAATTTGATCTTTAATCGTATACTCGTTCGTCAAACCGATGACGTCATAGCTAGCTTTTTTAAGCGTAAGTTCAGTTGCGTTTAGCTCGGCAAAATCATCATAGACAAGCAGTATTTTACTCATTAAGTTTATAATATTAGCGAGGATTTAGGTATTCAATAGGTTCTCTCAAACAAAGGC
>JAYTTH010000404.1:0-4301 GCA_043745515.1 Pseudobdellovibrionaceae bacterium
ATCGAAGTGGGCAAACCAAAAGTGGATTTTAAAAAAATGGTCGCTTGGAAACAATCGGTCTGCGACCGCATGAGTTCAGGTGTAAACCAGTTACTAAAAGGCAATAAAGTCACTGTGTTTATGGGAACTGGTGAATTCACGTCGCCAACCCAAATTGACGTGCAATCATCGACCGGAAAAGAAACTTTAGAAGCTAAATATTTTATTTTAGCGTTGGGTTCGCGACCCATTCAAATTCCAGGGTTTGAATTTGATGAAAAAAATATTGTGTCGTCAACAGGAGCGTTAGAGTTTGATCAGATACCTAAACGCTTGGTCACTATAGGTGGCGGATATATTGGATTAGAGATTTCGTCTTACATGAAAAAATTCGGAACCGAAGTCACTATACTGGAAGCTCAGGATACTCTGCTTGCGGGTGTTGCCGATCCCGAGTGTGCGCAAGTTGTAGCACGCAAATTAAAAAAAAGTGGCGTCAAAGTTATTCATCAGGCCAAAGCCAAATCCCAAAAGAAATCTGGAAATGAATTTGAAGTGACCTATGAAGTAAATGGGAAAATGGAAACCGTAAAAGCTGACAAAATCCTGGTTACGGTGGGAAGACGTCCAAATGGTGACCAACCTCATTTGAAAAAAACAGGCATCCAAATCGACGAACGTGGATTCGTAAAGGCCGATGCCCAGCGACGAACCAATGTAAAACATATTTTTGCAATAGGCGATTTATGTGGTCAGCCCATGCTGGCCCACAAAGCTAGCCATGAAGGTGTCATGGTTGCCGAAATTATAAAAGGGTCTCCTCGGGCATTTGATGTAAAAACAATCCCGGCCGTCGTGTTCACGGATCCAGAAATTGCATCGGCTGGACTATTGGAATCCGAAGCCATTGCTAAAGGCTATAAGAATTTGAAAATTGCAAAATTCCCTTTTGCTGCCAATGGCCGTGCGGTATCAATGATCGAAACTGATGGTTTTGTAAAAATGATTGCAACATCTGACGATATTTTATTAGGAGTTCATGTAGTAGGACCAGAAGCTTCGAATTTGATTTCAGAAGCTGCGTTGGCCATAGAATTAGGCGCTCGACTTCAGGATATGGCATTCACGATTCATCCGCATCCAACGCTAGGTGAAACGATGATGGAAGCCGCTGAAGCGACTTTGGGACATGCTATTCACATTATACAAAAACCGTTGCACTCGTCGGCTCAAGCGCCAACGGCTTCGAAATAGAATAATGATAAAGCTTGGCGTATTCATAGTTTCCGCTATTTCATTCTGTTTTGTGGGCTGTATCACGTCCGGTCCTAAATCAAAATATTCTAAGGCGACAGATATACTTAAGGAGGATTCTTATGAATCCTCGGCTCAAATCGGTCCAGTTTTTGTTGGCAAAACCAAAGCGGTCACTCGGAAAATTTCAGGTCGAATTTATTGTGGTGAAGGCCTTAAGCAAGTCCCTGCAAATAAAGCCACTCTTGAATTGAAGAACAAGGAAAAGGTCGTACGAACTATATCGACTGAAGCAGACGGAACCTATTCCTTTTCTTCCACCTTTGAACTGGAAGGCGATTATATTTTTGCAATCACTTCGCGATGTGGAAAAATTATTGCAAAGTTGCCTCAAGATTTAACCCACGATCTTGAAAACCAAGATTTTTGGATCAAATAAAGTTTTTTATGGAATTAAGCCCGAATAAATTGTCTTCAAACGAACTATCAATCCAAGATTGGGGCTTGATTGACTATTCAGAAGCCATGGAAAAGCAGCTTTCACTTGTTGATCTTGTCTATCGTGAAGACCGTCCAGGGATAATCGTTTTTTGCTCGCACCCAGAGATTGTGACCTTAGGTAGATCAACAGAACCCGGCGATTTATTTTCATGGGACGGACCGGTGGCAGAAATTAGCCGCGGAGGTCGTGCCACCTATCACGGACCTTCACAACAGGTAATTTATCCTATAATTAATTTAAAACAATCAAGTCGATCAATAGCTAAACAACAAGATGTTGTCGGGCATTTGCGAAAGTTGGAAAATAGCATTATCCACTGGCTGCAAACTTTAAATATCCAAGCTCAAGGTAAAACCCTTGATCCTTTAAATCGCCAACCACAGAGCGATTATAGAGGCCAACCATTAGAAGAAACTGGGGTTTGGGTTAGTGGCAAAAAAATAGCCTCCTTAGGTATTGCAGTTAAAAAATGGGTCACCTATCATGGCGCCGCTATCAACGTTTATTCAGATAATAAAGCGTATCGTGGATTGTACCCTTGTGGCTTTTCCAATACCGTGATGACAAATATTGAAATGATTTTACAAAATAAAATAGACCTCGAAAAAGAGAAACCAATACTAGCCCAAATTTTGATGTCAAAACTATAGCATCCCATATCCTAAAATAAATTTATTCAATAATAATAACAAAAACTATTCACAAAGATTAAACTTTAAATGCAGTGCAAACAATTATTTTTTAAATCTTTCCAGGTAATCAATAATTTTCATTTTTACTTTCTCATACTCATCATTAGATTCAAGCATCCTATTTGAAATGCCAGCCTTTTTAGCTCCAGAGTGAATTTCAAGTATTAAAGAACTCTTCACCGAGTACTCCTTAATGTCTGTTACTTCGGAAAATCGAATGACTCGCTCTTTTTTTAAAAGAATTTTGGGTATACGAACCAATTCAGTCGATATAACTAAATATCCAGGCTCGGTAAAAAATCGAACGTACAATAGAGATGTTGAAGAAAACACAAAACCCATTGAAAGTATCGCAAACACCCAATAAATAATAGTCGCCTGCTCAGCGGAAAGAACAATGAGATGAAATAAAATCGCTCCCTTTGAATTGTTCAGAGCTATCAATACAAAACTTGCCATACTTATTCCAAAAAATATAAATGCAATTAAAAATATTTTCCAATCAGGTCGATAAATAAATTTACTATCCATTTGCCGAGTACCTCCAGAATTTTGGTAAAAATAGGGCCGTCAATATTACCATCATAAGACAAATCCCCCCCCCGGACCACAAACTAAAACTTACACTATAATTTGAAGCTACCCAACCAGCACGGGCATTGCCTAGCAATGGGCCTGACATATAGGAAATCATTTCAATTCCAGAAAGGCGTCCACGCATTTCATTTGGTACCGTTCTGTTCCAAATTATTTGTCGATAAAGGCCGCTTATCATATCCGCCGCGCCGGCCAGAGCTAAAAACAGAAAACAGCCCCATAAAGAATTGGCAAATCCAACTCCGCAAATAAATACGGCCCAAAATGAAGCTGCTATTACGACCATGCGCCCATGAGATTTAATTTTCTGCGTCCAACCACTTAGTAGTGTCATTACTAAAGCTCCTACTGCCATCGACGAGAATAAAATTCCGGCGGATTTAGGTCCGCCATAGGATTCGGAAAGTGCAGGAAACAAGGCAACAGGAAAGGCAAAAACCATAGCCACAATATCAATTAAATAAGTTCCAACTAGTTCTGGTTTTGAAATAGAAAACCGCAGTCCTTCCTTGGCCTGATCTAATGGATTGGCTGGATTTTTTTCTGGTGTTACATTGTACTTAATTTTAAAAATAAAAATCAACGCAATTAAAAAGGTCACAACATCAAAAAAATAGGCCGCTGAAATACCAAATTGGGCAATCACCACACCTGCCAGAGAAGGGCCAGCAATGGCACTTATCGAAAAACGCAAACTGCCGAGTGCACCTATTGAAGCATAGTCATCTTTGCTGACAATTTTTTGTGTCATGGCTTCGAGCGCGGGGCGATGGAAACCCAATACTGATTGAAGAACCGCGACCAAAATAAAAATTAAACTTAAAGAAGGCGTTGTTTTCAATGAGTTTAGTAGCAATCCGATAACAGTCAGGCACATAATAGTTTCAGAATAGATAATTAACTTTCTTCGGTTAAGACGATCCGCAATGGTGCCGCCAACAATTCCAAAAATAAGTACAGGCATTAATTGCACAATCCCTAAAGCGCCTACATACCAATTGTCCTTTGTAATATGGTAAACTTGATAAGGAACAGCAACGTAGCTAATCATGCTGCCAAAAAAAGAAATGAATTGGCCTAAAAATAGATTTCTAAAGTCAGGGTATTTTTTTAACGGAGTGAGATTGATGAACATCAAAAACTTTAAGCGATGCTATCGGCGACCATAACCATAGCTTCGCCTTTAACGACTAGGTCACCATTGGCTTTTTTTGCCAGTGTTTCAACGGTTGCAATGCCTTTTTCTTTTCGCATGGCCGTGACATGAAATTCCATAT
>JAYTTH010000405.1:0-4272 GCA_043745515.1 Pseudobdellovibrionaceae bacterium
TTAAAGGGTTTGCAAAAAAATTTCCTAAAAGTCCTTTCTTGGACAATGCCTATTATTTAGCGGGAAAAATGGCCTTAGAAGAAAAAAATTACAAAGACTCCATCGGACATTTTCAAAAAGTGATAGTTGAGTTTCCCCTAAGCAACAAAGTCGTTGCTGCAAAATTTGGCAAAGCGATGGCCTATAAGAGTATGAATTTAAAAGAGCAGTCTTTGGCAGTGTTTGGTGAAATTCGTCGGAAGCACCAACAATCCCCAGAATTTTTCAGGGCCGAAACCGAGATTAAACTAATAAAATGATAGTTAAAAAAACCATACTCCTTTGTTTTCTTTTTGCGTCACTCTTGAATGCTCAAGAGGGTGAACTTACTTTAGATCCCAATGACATCCCATTGACTCCAGATCCTACACTTGAATCCCCGCCAGTGGACAATACGGTAACTGTCCCTGCGCTGGATGTGCTGCCTCTGACTCAACCGGGGGCAACGCCTGTCGCGCCGCCAGTCGAAGTGGCCAAGCCCTCTCCGGTAGCAACACCTCCACCGGCACGAGTTGAAGAATTTAAACCTACGCCTACTAACCTTGAAGTTAAATCTGATAAAAAATCCAATGAGTATTCGTCACAGAAAGAAGAGCGGTTTACAAAAGCTTACGGTAAATTTCATAAAGACAGCACCTCTGAACAAAACTGGGAAAAAGTAGTGGGCAAAAGAACCGCCGACACCTATGTGGTAAATAAGGGAGATACGTTATGGGATATTTCTGGCACTTTGTTTGGTGATCCTTTTTATTGGCCCAAAGTGTGGTCATTAAATCGGGATTTGATCTACAATCCGCATGTCATTTTTCCGGATATGAAAATAAAATTTTACCAAGGAAATTCTAAAACAGCTCCGACATTGGCCACAGATAACCAACCTGGTGCTTTGACGCCGCCGCCGGACGAGAAAAAAACATTGGAAACAAATGGACCCGTGACAGAAACAACGGTGACCAAGTCCAACCCAGCTATTGATACCAAGTCAGAGAATGAAAAAGTGCCTGGTGGTCCGAAAGAAAATATAGTTTCTCAGCCGCTTAAACAACTGCCAAAGTTTTTCAAAGACAAAGAGTTGCGCCTACATAAGCAGGTGGAGATTCAAGTTGAAGAACATAAAAATATGGCAATGGAATCAATGATTAAACTAGAATTCTATGTTGCAGAAGGCCCGTTGGCGTCTGCCGGCGAAATCGTGGAAGTGGAATCTGAATTAAAATCAGCCGGCGATGACCAATATGTTTTCGTTAAATTTTCCAGTGAGCCAAGTGGAATTTATTCTGTGGTTAAGCCAGGCAAATTCATGCAAGAAAGCAAAGACAGCGCGGCCACAGCTATGATTCATGAAGTTGAAGGGGAAATTAAAGTTTTAGGGAAAGTTAATTCAGAAGAAAATGTCTATCGTTGTCAGGTGCTGCGTTCAAACACATTGGTGTCAGAGGGCTCTATTTTAATTCCAGGTCGAATGAGAACCTTTAAATTGACTGATGCTGCCAAAGAATCAACGGCAACCAAAGGGCGGATAATTGGAAATTTAAATGACTATGGAATTGTTGGCCAAGGTAGTTTTGTGCTAATAAATCAAGGGTCTCAGTCAGGATATCAAGCGGACTTGAAATTGCCAATCTTTGAAGATCTTGCCAAACGAAATTCGAGATCTTTGGTAAAGGAGAATCCTCAGAAAGTGGGTACTTTAGTAATTGCTGAAGTAACGCAAAACTTTTCAATCGGTTATGTCGACAGAATTTACAATAGAGTGATGCTTTTAGATTACGTAGGTACGGCAGATGGCGGGGCATTTAATCCAAAAGATTCGGCCAGTACCAAAGGTGAAGAAAGTCTAGATGAGGCAGCTCCGGCTCCCACTCAAGAAATTAATTCGGAAGATTTCTAGTTCGTTTTTAAAAGTTACCTAACTTCATTTATAAACAAACCCGTGGTTTGCTTATATTTAAAGAATGACTACACTATATTGCTTTCTATTTTTTCTTCAAAATCAAAATCTTTACTTTGGTTATCAGGACGCTATTCTAGAAATCTTATTAAAAAATCCTGACATTAAATTTGAAGAATTCTCAATTATGATCAACGAACTCTGCCCCTCATTGCTGGAGAAAACTATTGAAAAAATGGCTTCGCAGCCAAGTCCATTTGTCTCGGCAGGCATTCAAAGAATTAAATATGGTGATTTAAACTATCCCTTTGAATTTACTCAGCTACAGGATCCTCCATTGGTGATAAGCGTCCGAGGTGCTCCCATTTGGAATGTTCAGAAGCTGGCGATCGTAGGAAGCCGGCGGCCGTCCCAGAAAAGTCTTTGGTGGCTGAGTAAGGAATTAAAATCAATTCTGTCCAAAAATGAAGTCGTTTCCGTAAGTGGTGGTGCCATTGGCGTAGATCAATTGATTCACCAGGCAAGTATTGACCTAAAACGCCCAACTATTGCAATTTTACCATCGGGATTGAGTGATATTTATCCTAAATCATTTCAATCAGTGACCGACAGTGTAATTAAGTTTGGAGGCTGTTTGATTAGCGAGTTTGCAGACTTGCAATCGGTAAGAACCTATCACTTTAGTCACCGGAATCGATTGATCGCAGCACTAGGTAAGGTGTCTATCATAGTGGAAGCTCGTGAAAAAAGTGGGTCCTTGATCACGGCTCATCGTGCTCTAGAACTGGGCAAAGACGTTTTAGTAGTTCCGGGCCATCCACTGGATGATAGTTTTCGTGGTAGTCTTCAACTTTTGAAAATGGGAGCCCACATCATTTCTCACGCGGATGATATCGAGTACTTAGGATAAAATTTGAATCTGTAAATTGGCTCCCAAGGCTGCCGCATTCGCTCTGCGTTGGATTGTCCTCTTTGTATTTGGCATGATTAGCGGTTGTAAGTGGCTGGAATGCTAAAAAAATAAGCTAACTTTAAAAAAAAATTAAAAACTATTAAAAAAGTCTTTGATAAATTTTAAACAAATAGATTACCATTATCAGTAAGGGAGGGGCGATGTCGTCACGGACGACGGTTGTGGTAAGGAAGCTACTGCATCGCTCTTATTTTTTATTCCGTTTGTTTCCCAAACAGAATTATCTGACCTGCTTCTTCAACATGTAAATGCTAAAGATCCCAAAAATTACATTCGGTGTCCAGATTGCCAAAACCGGCGGAACGGTGTTGGATCTCGCGATGCCTTCAAAAGTAATGTATAAAACCCAATAAGCGATGATGACTATGATCGATAAGACAAAACCGCTGGTTTTCTGTTCCCTACGATTAGCTTCAATTCCTAAACCCACCCCAACCATGGCGAAAACAAAACACAGTATCGTGATCGCCCATCTCTTGTGGTATTCAATAGTGAATAAAGTTCGATCTTCTTTCCTTTGCATTTCATCGTTTTTTAAATGAGCGAGATCATTGAGAGTCATAGATTGAGGCGATTTTTCTTTGTATTCGTTTTTTATCGGATCAATAAGCTGCAAATCATAGGTAGAAAATTTAATTTTAGTATGGCTTTCGCCGCCACGATGAACGTCGCCGTCTTCAAGTCGCAGAAGGACTCGATGCCCAGGATTATTTGGATCTGGTATCAGCTCGCCTCTTTTGGCAATTATAGTGATCGGTGAATCGGTGTCTCGTTCATTGTAGATGAAAAGGTCTTTGAGCTGTCCGGTGGTGTTATTCACTTCATTTGCATAAACGACTAAATCAAAAAATCCTTCAGAAAATGTTCCAGCCTTTATGGTAGCTGACGCTTTTGTGTTTCCCAGTTTAGTAAAGAGGACTTCAAATTGCCGATTGCCCCAAGGTGCCAACTCAAACGAGGTTTGCCCTGAAACTACTGACACTATTAGTGCTAAAATCAGTGCAGGCGCCATTATGGTTTTGAGCGACAATCCGCTGGCTTTCATGGCGATGACCTCGGAATCTTGGCTTAGGCGTCCATAGGTTATCAAAATGGAAAACAAAAGGCTCATGGGAAACAGAATAGGCATCATTGAAATACAGATATACATGACAATTTCACTCAAAACTGGCCACTCGACGCCGTGAACGATAGCGAACTCAGTAAGGCGCAGAACTTGAAACATAAGGATCACGAAGATAAACACCAGCATCCCCAGTAAGAAACTGGGTAACATTTCAAAAAAAATGTACTGGATTGCTTTTTTACCTCGAAATACGGGCATAGACCATTGTCTCACTCGGTGCCTTTGTTTGAGAGAACCTATTGA
>JAYTTH010000406.1:0-4267 GCA_043745515.1 Pseudobdellovibrionaceae bacterium
TCCTCAATTATTAAAAGACTACACAAGCGAAGCCACTCGCGCTGTTACTAAAGGCGTTTTCAAAAAAGAAACCGTTTCTAGAAAAATCGGCCGCTTAGCGACTCGCGCGCACAAAGCTGCTCACGCAACTAAGTAATAAAGTCACAAAGCCCCACCGGGGCTTTAGCGAGCAGCCACGTAGCTTCTAATTTGCCGTTTGTTTGAAAATGGCATGTGATTGAATGACATACCAACATTTAATTGACCGTCAATTTTTGAAGAATGCCGAACAGTCGCGCGCATGCTTATGAAATCCCCTTTTGGGATTTGCAAATTGATCACACATTCAGCATTGCGATCAAAAACAAATTCAGAAACTACGGACAGTCCACCTTCTGAAATTTCAATCGCGTTCAAAGTAATATACTCGCCTCGATATAAAATACTAACCAGTCTCTTATAAGGTTTTCTAGGAAATTTACGTAAATTTTCCGGATTCATTTCTTTCATTTACCTAATAATCGGCGGATCAAAAAGTAAACTAAAGGGGGCGACCATAGTCCCGTAAAAGGCTGCTGGCAATAGGTAGGGGGCAATTGTTGTTATACAACTAGACGAGATAAATAGGCACGAGAAAGGTCCCCGTTTTGCTTTATTTGATTAGAAATCTTATAGATTTCAGTCAATTGATTTTCAAGTTCAGCTAAGGTCCAGCCTCGCGCTTGTTTTTGGTATTTATCATAGAAAAAAATGGGGGTGCGAGTTTCTCGAATAAAATCATCTTTCGGCCGTTTGGTTTCAATGTGCGCTTTTAAAGTATAAAGAATTCGAAAATGACGAGTCAGTAAACTCAAAAAACCGAATTCACTTTCGCCTAGTTGACCCAACATTTCAATAATTTTAAGTTGCCGTGCTGGATCCCTTTCGGCCCATTGATCAATATACTGAAAAAGCGTGCTTCGCAGTTGATCTGTAACCACCAGTTCCACATCATTTTCGTCAATGCGATTTTTGATGCCTACATAGTCTTTCAGTTTTTGAATTTCTTTGTCAATCGAGCGCAAGTTACTGCCAATTTTAAAATGCAAAATATCGCAAGCAGAATCAGAAATATCGATCGCTCGCTCTTTGCACATGTATTTAATCCAATAGGAAATTTGATTTTCAAAGGGCTTTTTAAATTCCAAATTGTAGGAATATTTGCTAACTTGAGTGAATATTTTTTTCTTCTTGTCGGCTTGAAGGCTAACAAACACAGTAATTGTAGTCGGATTTGGGTTTTTAAAAATCTCGTCAATGGCTGAAAACTCTGAATCAGAAATGGATTCTAGGTCCTTAACTATTATCAAACGATGGGAACTCATCATCGGGTACATATTATAAGAATCCAAAAAACTTTCGGCATTAAAGTTTTGAGAATCAAAAACATGAAAATTAAATTCTTTAGCTGATTCAACCAGTAACTGACTTACTAAATAATTATAGTTTTTATTTAAAAGAAATTCCTCGTCGCCATACAAAAAGTAAAAGGGTTTTAGCTTTCGCTCTTCCAAATCCGCATAAAACTGCTCAAAAATTGGATTCGGTTTCATTAAAAATTCTCGGTCAAATTGTTGTGGACCTGATTGCTTAGCTCATAGGCTACGCTTTCAAGAACCAAACGGCGGGCATTTTGATTGTAGGTTGGATTCACAGAATTCACACCGGCAATAGTAACCTGAGATGAGGGCATCGAGCGCGACCCAGTAAAATGTGATTCCCACAAAACTTCCGAGGTCGCCGTTTTAACCAGCTTGATTGTCAGCAATAAAGTCATATTGTAGGCAGTCGCTAATACAGCCCCTGTCGGTAAAAAGTTATTTGCGTCTGATTCTTTGATATTGTTCACATTAGGCTCGTACCTTAAGGCGTCGATTTGCCCTTCTAGTCGAACTTCCGCATCATTATCATTAACAACTTTTAAAACAGTCGAACGAAAAAACTCTTCTTTCAAAGCTTGGGTCAAAATAGATTCGGCCCCGGGTTCCATCGATTTGTTTTTAATAATTGGTATAGACAGGCGCTGATAGCCACCTGGCAAAGAACGAAATCTTTGGCCAATATTATACGCACACGAAGTCAGTAAAATAAGACCAATAGAAATTAAAATTCTAAACATAATCGCAATTTTCCCTGACATTCGTGTCCGTCAAGTCACTAATTGATTCACAAATTAAAAAACATCGCCTACACTTCATTCTATAATTTGTAATATAGGGACCAAAGGGCATGCAAGCAAAAGCTGATCAACGTTACGATTACACTCTGATGGCCCCTGGCCCCGTCAATTTGCACCCCAAAGTGCGTGAAATTTTAGCTGAACCGATGATTCATCACAGAACTCCTGAATTTGATCACATCTTGGCCCAGGCATTAAAGCGTTTAAAGTTAGTTTTTCAAACGCAGGAACCAGTCTATTTGATTACGTCCACCGGCTCTGGCGGGATGGAATCCTTGATTGTAAACACTTTGTCGCCCGGCGATCGTGTTCTAGCAGTAAATGCAGGAAAATTTGGAGAACGCTGGGCTGAAATGTGCCGTGCATACGGAGCCATGGTTGATGAAATTAAAGTTCCCTGGGGCGAAGCGGTCGCATTGGAAAGTCTAAATGAAAAGCTAGCAGTCCAAAGCTACAAAGCAGTCATAACACAGGCCTGTGAAACCTCTACTGGGGTATTGAATCCGATACAGAAAATGGGCCAACTTCTTACCGCCCATCCGAAAACGCTTTTCTTGGTGGACGCAATCACTGCATTGGGCGCTGTTCCTATGTCTATGGATGCTTGGAACATTGATGGCCTCGTCGGTGGCTCACAAAAAGCTTTCATGTTGCCGACCGGAATGAGTTTTGTTTGTTTTTCTAAAAAAGCACAAGCTGAATTTGCGAACTCTAAAATTCCAAAATTTTATTTTGATATTAAAAAAGAAATCGCAGCCAATTCCAAAGGCGAAACATTTTTTAGTTCCAATGTTACGCTCATTAAAGCCTTAAATTATGTGCTGGCTGACGTAGAAAAAAAGGGCCTTGAAAACCTGTTTAAAACCATTCAAAGGCGAGCCGATTTTGTTGATAAAATGATTCAACTATTGGATTTAAAATCCTTTGCTAAATCCAAGTCGGCCTCGTTAACTGCGATTGTTCTACCGGCTGGTATGGATGGACAAAAGCTTCGCGAAAATTTGGAAACTAAGTTTAATATTACCGTCATGGGCGGACAAGACCAGGCCAAAGGAAAAATCATTCGCATTGGTCACATGGGCTATATTCAAGACCAAGACTTGCTGCATTTATCAGAAGCCCTGCATCGTTCGCTTCAACAACTGAATTTCGCACCTGCCATGGCTTTTGAAAAATATCATTCCGAAATGTCCCAATGGCTGGTTAAAAATAGTGAACCCGTATGAAAAAAAAAATCTTAATTTGCGATCGATTTTCGTTGGTAAGTTTGCATCTGCTTGAAAATCAGAGTTACTTTGAAATAATTAAAATCGATCCGGATCAGTTGCGTTCAAGCAGCGCCCTTGCTGCAGCCGAAGCTTTGTTGATACGGACCCGAGTAAAAGTAGATGCCGAGCTATTGTCTCTTGCAAAAAACTTGCAATTGGTAGTTACGGCAACCAGTGGCTTTGACCATATTGACCTTGAATCAACGCAAAAATGGGGAATCACGGTAATGAATACGCCGAATTCCAATCGTGAATCAGCGGCTCAGTTGACTCTTACTTTGATGCTTTCTTTAAATCACCGATTGCAAGAAGCCCAGCGTTTAACGAAAGCAGGATTGTGGCGACAGGAATCCCTTCTCGGTAGTGAACTGAATGAAAAAACATGGGGTATTGTTGGGCTTGGGCGAATTGGGACCCGGGTGGCTGAATTGGCAAAATCATTTAAAATGAATTTAATTGCCTATGATCCGTATTTAAATGACGACGTTTTTGAAAAATACCAAGCTAAACGAGTCAGTTATGACGAACTTTTGAAATTATCTGATTGCATTAGTTTTCATGTTCCGAAAACAAAAGAAACCAATAAAATGCTCAATGCGCCCCACTTTGAATCCATCAATCGCGATGTTTTTATAGTCAATACATCGCGCGGGACAGTGATTGACGAAGATTCTTTAGTTAAAGCACTAGAAAATCGCTGTATAAAAGGGGTTGCTCTGGATGTCTTTGAAAAAGAACCTTTACCGCGCACCTCGCGCCTATTTAACTTCCCAGACGTGGTGCTAACGCCTCACATAGGTGC
>JAYTTH010000407.1:0-4236 GCA_043745515.1 Pseudobdellovibrionaceae bacterium
GAGACTGGGTGTTGATAGCCACGCCCCGAGCTTTCAAAAATTCTTCAAGCTTTTGTATTAGCGAGGCGTTGCCCCCACGAATTCGTTTCGATTCGTCGCTGTCTCCATAAATTTTAAATCCCTCCTTGGTATCAGGCGACAGAGCATATAGTAAACTTAACGCCGATTGGTCAGCTGGTTCAACTCCGCACTCACCAATATAGGCAATTCGAATAAGTTCCACGATCCATTTTTGAACATCGCGATAGCCGGACAAATAATCATCAAGATTCTGACTATCCATTTTTTTTGCATAGGACGTTTTTTGGATTTTCTTTTGATCTCGCTTCAATCTTTTAGCAAATGGTTTAAACAGGGGAATCAAATCTTTTTCTGTATAGTATTTCTGATTCAGATAATAGAGATTAGCCGCCAGACCAGCATCCTCTGCGGTAAAGTCATCGATTTCGATTTCTAATTCTTTACAAAGGCTAATTAAATCCTGGTGATTAGAATCGACTAATTCACCACCAAGTTCGCAGGTCATTCCTTCATCGTTAAATTTCGTTTTGGTAAACATTCTACCACCGAGTCGTGCGCTCGCTTCAAAAATTGAACAAGGCACCGAGGCCTGCGTTAATCTATAGGCCGCCGTCAACCCCGCGATACCACCACCTAGAATTACTACTGGAGCCTCCAAAGTACTTGATGAAACTTGCCTTTGAAGACCTGTCTTACAACCGCCTAAAATCTGGGTTATGGGAATTAATGCTGCCGTGGTTGCAATTGATGATTTTATAAAACTTCGACGTGAGGACTCCTGACTGACGGTTCCCTTTCTATAATCGGCGGGACTCGCTTGAAAAATAAGCGACTTTATATTTTTAAAAAAAAGCGATTTTGGCACGTTAAAACTCCTTCGCCAAGGATACGTTTTGCTTTGCCAATTGGTGAGTCCAGGATTTCTAATCCTTTAATGGCTCGCCTATCGACTGGGAGAGTCACTTTTTCAAGCCGGGTTTGAGCGTTGCAATGGATCGATTTGCCTTACCATTTCTGGATATATAAGTTTTTAATAAGAATCAATTTCTTGAGAAAAATCTTGAATCAAGTTTTCGTTTTGGCAGCCTAGCTTTACCCCATTAGACTCTATTCGAACTCCCTTAGTGATTCATTCACTTGCCTGCAAATCACGAGACATTTTAGCCGTCCAGATTGTAGATTTTTCCATGAAATTCCTATACAAAAAAGCCAGTAAAGAAGAGCATAGTAGTATTCGGGAGTAGATAGTGATTGGCACAGTTTTGTTGGTTTCATCAATTGCATTTGGTGCGGATAAAGAAATCAAGCGCGAAGGAATTGCGAAAGCAATCGACAGCGACAAGGTTCTTTACACAGAAAATCATGTCATTGTGTTAGATCCTGACGGTTTAAATCGTAAAATTACTACAACTTACACCAGTTCCACAAACCAAGTCATCGCCCGCATGACTAGCGATTTTAAAGATAGTAAAGTCGTGGCTGATGTCACCTTTGAAGACCTTCGGTTTTCCACTGTTTACCATCAAAATATCGACACGGAAAAAAAAACCGTAAACCTGAGCTTACTGACTGCTGACGGAAAGGTTGAAAATCAAAAAACCGACCTTACCAATGACATGATCGCCGGGCAAGGGTTTGATAATTTTGCGAAAATGAATTTTGATCTAGAAAAGAAACGAGAAATTCGATTTTTGGTTTTGAACAAGCTTGATTATTTTAGCTTTGTGATTAGTCCAATAGAGTTGGCTTCCAAGATTGAAAAACAATTCAGACTCACTATTGATTCCTTGCTTTTGAAATATTTGGTTGGACCAATTGATGTGACCTACAATACGACAGACAAAATGTTAACGAGCTATAGGGGCATTTCGAACCTTTTGAATGAATCTAAGGAAAGCCAAGACGTTTTGATTACTTATCATTCTATTGAGAACCCTCCTGAAAAGCCCCGCAAATAAGACTTAGGTCGAAACCCTCAAGGGTGTTCTGGACTGTTTTTTTTAACATAAAAATAATAAACTCAAATCTACACTCCCTGGAGAGTTATCATGAAAATGTTGTTAGAATCCGTTTTTGGACTTTTTTTAGTGGCAACTTCGTTCGCACAAACGAGAGCCGACACGTTGAATGTCTTTAAGTCAGCAGCCGATAACAATCAAAAAATCTTACAACTATTAAAACAGGAACGTTTAAATTGCTGTGACTATAGAAACGAACCGCGATGTAACGAAATTATGAAACCCACGAAAGAAACCGGCGGAATTGAAGTCATTCAGTCCGTATTTCCCAATGATGGAGCCACTGTTTTTGTAGTTCCCTTTTCCTTCAAAGAAAAGCCCGAAGGAATAAGCCTAACCGCCAACGCTTTGTTGAATGGTACGCACTTTGAGATTATTGAACGAGATTTGGTAACTGAAGGCGGGAAACTTTTATGGGTAGGCAAAGACAAAAGAAAATATGATGCGGATTTTAGCCGAACTAAATTAAGCATTGCCGACAACAATAGACCAAAAGAAGTTACCGCAACCCCTTCAACTTGTTATCTTCAAACTTTACTTCCTGAAATGGCTGAACTTTTTGCCCATGACCGTGGTGAAGATGTATGGTGTGTTGATGCAGGATCTTCGAGCAGATTGCGCCTGGGGGGAACTGAGGTTTGTGTTAAAGATGTCAAGTGTGGAACTGATGACATGAAAGGGGCGACTCTAGACTATCGCTCTGCTTGTAAATTAATAGTTATAGATCACGAATGGGATTGCCCACCTGCGACTTTCTGCGCCGGGGACAAGGCTGTTTTGTATAGCGAAGGCAAAGTCAGATTAAGCGGCGAAAAAGGATTTGAAACAATGAAATTAAAAGACGCGCCCACCGAGAAAAAGGTTCAACCAACACTAGTTAAGTAGAAATTGGAGAAATTATGGTAACTCAATTGTCAAAATTTTTAACCGTTTTAATTTCAATAGTGATACTTTGCCTGTCATCGAAAGCTTCGACCAGCGCAACAGCAGGAGTATCCGGTTATGTCTCTTCTATTTCCACGACTTCGGTATTCATTACGGAGAAACACGGAGTCATCCTTGAAGTTCCGAAATCTGAAGTCATTAAAACTCATCCAAAAGTTAAAAAAGGTGAGTATGTCACAGTTTCTTTGGATAAATCCCTTATCAAGGCAACAAAAGCTAAATCGGCCTTAGATTCAAAATAACTAAGCGTGTATTAAAAATCATTTGAGAGTGACAAACTTGCATTCGCAATAAAGTATTATCTTTAGAATAATTTTATATAAAGGAGGTACGAGTGAATTTAAGACTCATCATTATTGGATTCCTTTCTATCAGTTTCACTCTTGGTTGTTCTACGGGCCGATTGCTCGAAGTTATTCCCGATCAAACTGTTGAATTTTTTGAACAAGCAGTACCTGCCGCTGTTGCCATTGCCAAGGCCCAGCCCGAAGCGACTCCAGGGCAAAAGTTATCAATAAGAAAAAAAATTCTATTAGCCCCTGTTGTTATGGATTGGGCGTTTCCAGGTGCCGAGGGCCGCGATTTGCCCCCACTCTGGCAAATGGGTGAAGGTATCTCTGAAGTACAAAGTTTTACAGACAGCACCTATGAGCAAGTATCAGCTGGACTGCAAAGCAAGGGTTACGAAGTTGTATCTAACCAATATTCCAAAAGTGCAGGCTCCATCGGCTCAGAGCCGTCGCCACCTGGAAGCAGTGATTCCTATGTTTCAAAGAAAAGCAATTTTTGGAAAGCGGACGATTTTGAGCGCTTGGCCGCTCTGTCGAATGATATTGGAACTATTTTATTTGTTCGCATTTATTCACAATGGATTTACAACGGACATTCAAAAATAAATGGGGAATCCGTAACTGTATATAATGTGGCCTCTGTGCCGGTTGTGACAGTTTGTGTTTCAAAAAACGATTGCGAAACGGCTCGGGTTCCTGATAACAAGCCTCTATTACCCAAAATGTATGTGCCATCATCAGTAACAAGTAATATTTCGAAACGAGATGAATTAAATAAGCTAGCGATAAAATATGTCAGCAAATACTATAGCCAAGTAGTTTTAGCTTTCGTAGATAATATTGCCGGTCAAAAACAGTAAGGGACCTGAAAAAAAACTCAGATGCCTCCAGCTATTCAATCTACCAATCCACCTCGAAGTTTAATTTTTTTATTGGCCACTGCCGTTGGCGTGACTGCGGCC
>JAYTTH010000408.1:0-4227 GCA_043745515.1 Pseudobdellovibrionaceae bacterium
TTCGCATCAAGACCAAGGGATAGACTACGGAACAGACCAAGGAATATAAGCGTGAGTAAAATAACGAAAAGCAGCACCGCCGAATATTTTGCAAAAAACCTTCAGCAGGTAGGGTTCTCTTCGCCTTTAAAGGCCGTGTTAACGACTCTTAAAGAAGCGATTGATAATTCACTAGATGCCTGTGAACAAGACGGTATCTTACCCGATATTAAAGTGGAAATTTCAAAAGTAGGTCTAGGGTCGACTAAAAACACAGATTTAATTAAAATTACCGTTGAAGACAACGGACCCGGTATTGACGGTGATGATCTAGCAAAAGTTTTTGGGGAATATTTGGCATCGTCCAAATTTGGGCGCGGCCAATGTTCTCGGGGACAGCAAGGGATTGGTATCTCTGCGGCAACTACGTGGGCGCAAATGACGAATGCTCGCGGGGCAGTAGTTATTTCTAAAACCAAAAGCATGCGAAAAGCTATTAGCGCGCAAATTGATGTCGATATTAAAACAAACATGGGCATTGTTAAAAACAAAGAATCCATTGATTGGATTAAGCCTCATGGGTGTCGAGTCGAATTCGTTATGGATGGCCGCGTTCAGCTTAACGGGGATGGGGGCTTGCTGACTTATGTCGAAGGAACAGTTTTAGTTAATCCGCATTTAACAATTGAATATAAATTAATGGATAACGACTGGCAGAAAATTGAACGCGTTTCAGAAGAAGTTCCTGAAATGCCGCCAGCGACTTTGCCTCATCCGCACACATTCAAATTGGGCGAGTTTATTACGCACGCAACACTATTTGGTAAAACTAGTTTGTCTAAGTTTTTGAAAACTGGATTTTCCAGAATTTCTGATCCTACAATTAATGATTTTGTTAAAAATGGACTTCCTAAAAGCCTAGTCGAAAAGTCTGTGACGTCGATTAGCGAAGAAAACTTTAAAGCGATTTTTTCGGCAATTCAAAAAACAGATTTGATGCCGCCATCGACTAAATCGGTTTTAACAGTGGGCGAGGATGCTCTGTCCAAAAGTATCCAGCGTTTGGGAAAGATTGATTTCTTTTCTGTTGTGACTCGTAAACCTCGAATTTGTGATTTTAAACCAGTGGTTGTTGAAGTCGCGTTGGCACGATTTATAGATCGTGGCGGTGAAACCGACAGTTCTGTTCAATTATTGCGATTTGCCAATCGAGTTCCTTTGCAGTTTGATAAATCAGGCTGCGCTATTACAGGTGCGATTGAATCAGTAAATTGGAAATCGTATGGCTTAAATCAGCCAAAGGATTCCTTGCCGCTCGGACCTTATGTATTTGCGATAAGTGTGGTTTCTCCTTTTATTAAATTTAAAAATGCGTCCAAAGAAACTATTGATGCTTCAGACGATTTGGTAGATGAAATTCGCAAAGCGGCTCAGCAAGCTGGGCAAAAATTATCTCGACATATTCGTAAGGAATTTAAAGAAGCCGATTTAGAAAGAAAATTGGCTCACATTGAGCAATTTGGTCCGATTCTAGTGGAAAAACTTGCTCTATTAAGCGGTGCTGGCGAAAGCCGTCGCTTGAAAGCCGAAGACGGGCTTAGGAAAATTCTTGGTCGGGATTCTAAAGAAGCTATTTTGGCTTTAGAAGAAGCGGAAACTAAACTAAATAAGCAAAAAGAAAAAGAAGCCAAACGCATCGGCTTTGCTGAACTTGAAGAAGGCGGCGGCGAAAACACAATGCCGGAGGATGATTCTGATGCTCCAATCGGAACGACCAAGATTGCAGCTTCGACTCAAAAGTCCACTCAGGTCGCGACGACGTCCAAAGGCGTTGTTGAAAAGTCCACAACTGCAAAATCGACGGTAAAGTCTACCCAAAAGAAAGTTCAGGGTTCTACAAAAAAAGGGACTCAAAAAAAATAGGAAACTAAAATATGGCAACGGGCGGATTACTCAGAATCAGAGATATTAAGTTAAACATACCAAAAGAAGCCAAAATTCTCGCAGATAAAATGCTGAAGGATTTGGAGAATTCCAAGCGTCCGTATTTGGAAGCTGTAAAAACATCGCTAGACAATTCATTTTACAATTCTAAGGTCGGATACCTGACCCCTGGGGACAAGCGAGTCCGCACGGAACTTAATGTTTCGTCGGTGCAAAAGCTGGCTCGTGTGGTTTTCATGCTAGAAATCTTAATTAGAAATTTAGATATCGGTGCTGTGAATACCAAAAGGGAATTGTACTATATTTGTAAAGGTCTAATTAAGGGCGATAAAAAATACCGGCCATTGGATTTTGAAGATCAAATTGAATCCGATAGTATCATCGATTTTATTGGCGATATGATGCAAGTCTATCGCGAAGAATTGAATTGTTTTGCCAATGATCGTGGTGGCCAGACTTATTCCAATCAATTGATAGTTGAAGAAACTTTGAGTGACGGTACGAAAGCGCGAATTGATCTGTCGTCGCTGGGAACATCGCCGTACATGCCTAAAAACAAGCCTCAATCTTTGAAACTTAAAGTGAAAAAGAAAGTTGATTTTGCTTTGGTTATCGAGTCGGAAGGTACCGCGAACACTTTGCACACCATGGGATTTACCAAACGAAATAACTGTATCTTGCTGGGTGCCCAAGGGGTTCCCTCTAATGGAGTGCGTGGTTGGTGCAAACTGATTCAAGATGAATTAAACGTACCTATGTATTTTTTCGGAGATCTGGACGCCTACACTTTGCAAAATATCTTTAGAACTTTAAAAGCGGGATCCGCAGCTTCTTTAATCAGAAATGCCGATTTTTCTGCTCCTGAAGTGAAATTTTTAGGTGTGCTTCCTGAAGATGTTAAAAAATATGACCTGTTTTGCTATCACGTAAAAGAATCAGATCCAGTCGAAGCACGATCTTTGAAAAAAGCACGCGATGTTTTAGAAAACGATCCGTTTTTTATTGATAAGAAAAATAAAGGCCTCAGCGATATTTTAAAATGGTTGTTAAAAGAAAAGATTCGTTGTGAACAGCAAAGTTATTTTTCTGTTGATCCAAAAGATCCTATTAAAACTGAAAAAATTATTTTAGAAAAAATAAAAAATAAATCTTACGTTTAGTCAAACTCGAGCCGATTTTGCTATTGGCTATAAGCATCCTTTTGATTTGAAATAGTCTCGGATTTCTGTTTCGTCTTCTTTTTCAGCATACGTTACCAGAGATGTTACTTCTGTAAGCCGTTGGACTTGGTCGCAGGGGCGAACGTTACTCAATTTTATCAAGTGAATACAGTCAGAAAAACCATTTTCAATCATGACTAGTATTGGACTCAGTTTAAACTGATCTTCTTGAAATGGATCGGCCCCGCTATTGACTAAAAGGCGGCACATGGCCTTTTTAGTTTCCACCGGAGCTGGGCCATGCATAGTGTAGGAAAGCGCATTGTAACCATAGCGATCGACCGTGTTAATATTAACTTTCTTACTTAGTAGACTGCTTACAAAATCTAGTTGTCCATTTCGCGCTGCCATCATTAGCACGGTTTGGCCATTGACGTGCTGATAGTCCCAGGGGCGCCCTGTCGAGTTATGCAATTGTTCCAGTTTTTGCCAATCTCCTAGACGTCCGCTGGTGAACCATGGATCTACGCTTTCTTGCTGTGGCCGCAAATCATAATTAGGCTTTGTTGAATGGGAATTGGTAGTCTCGGGTTTAAGTTCTGGCTTGGTTTGACAGCCGATTTGGCTTAGAAAAGCGCAATAAAAACAAAAAATTATCAGAATTTGTTTTCCCAGAAAAACCTCACCTTTGGAATTTTATCTAAGGCTAAACCAAAAGGTCTTGGTAGGGTACTCTATTTTTGTCAAACAGGGTCAACCTTTCCTTTTCCTTGGTACTCAATACGTTTTCAGTTACAGTTAAGTATTGGTAAAAAAATGAAAGGACTCATATGTCTAAAATCGAAACAACGGCTGACTTATTAAACAGTGTTTATAAAACAACCCAGCAGAAATTGGAAATTGTACGCAAGCGCTTAAACCGCCCAATGACATTGGCTGAAAAAATTCTGTATGGCCATTTAGAAGATCCTCAGAATCAAGAATTGGTTCGTGGTTCTAGTTTTTTGCTATTACGCCCTGATCGAGTAGCTATGCAAGATGCAACAGCTCAGATGGCATTGTTGCAGTTTATGCTGGCAGGCAAAGAAGAGGCGGCGGTGCCGACAACAGTTCATTGTGATCATTTGATTTTAGCTTATCAAGG
>JAYTTH010000409.1:0-15883 GCA_043745515.1 Pseudobdellovibrionaceae bacterium
TATAGACTGGTGTCTAGCTGAAAAAATAAAAGTGCCCCCACTAACCGAAATTGAAATTGTAGAATCCTATTTGAAAGTTCATACTGAACTTAAGCTTCTCATGCGACCCTATAGGCTAGAAGATAACACTCAGGACGAGGTTAAGAGTCATGGATAGATTCAAAATAACAGGCGATAAATTAGTTGGTTTTTATGACACCGAAACCAAATTGATGCAGGTTTTTAGAGACATCGAAATGGATCTTAAGGCGACCAACCAGGTTGTTTGTCAGTACATAATAAATGGAGAAGAGCTTTCTGAAACAGACGAAACTAATTTCCATGAAATGAATTTGACCCAAGTTAAAACTCTTGAATACCTGTCTGAAAATATTAATGAACTTCTAATTGATGTATTGGAAGGCTGGCTGGATGCGTTCCCAGAAATGATTGGACACACTGAGAAAATTTCATCTCAAATTCGGTTTGATGGCGTTCAGAAATCGTTCAAAAACATTCAAGTGCTTCTTGAAAACTACGAGTACCTAATTTCTAGTATCATTTCGATTAAAAATCTGGTTGGAAGCTCTGCCGCGGCGGGTCTTTCGATGCTATTTGAGGCCGAAGAAAAAACGAAAGTAACGTTGTCTGAAGCGATTACGGCAATAGAGAAAAAAGATTTTGTATGTTTGGCTGATATCGTTGAATATGAATTGATCACAAGTTTGCAGATTTGGGAAAAACTTCTGGCAGATTTATTGATAGTTCTTAAGGGAGAGAAATCGGTTGAACATTTATCCCGAGATAACGGGCTCAAAATCATATCCAATTTTAGTGCTGGGGGACGACTGGCCAACTGATCCGGCCAACAACCAGCTATTTAAAGAAGCTCTACTTCGTGAAAACATAACCAAATCAAATATTACATTTAAAGATATTCAGTCGACCCTGCTGGCTCAGGGCGATTTGGATGCGTCGTCATTGCTCATACTAAATTTGCCTAAATCTGATTTGGAAAATTGGTCCAAAGATATCGATTTCAGCTTATTGTCGACGACTGTCGTATTAAAAATAACCCATGCGGACATTGATGTACTAGAATGGATTAACAAACATCATGTCATTCATTTTATTCAGGATGAAGGGCCTCTGGCCTTTGAGCGTGTTTTTGAGCTAGCAAAAACAAAAATTGACCGACGCCGTGTTGTAAAACAAATTGCCGAACAAAGTAAGTCAGTCGAGCAGGTGATTCAGGAACAGGAAGAAAAAATAATCTCGAAGACATTGGACATTGAACTTTCCAATCAAGAGCAAAATCAAAAACTAAAACGCGAACGTCAGCTTTTAAAATTTCTAAAAGATTTGGCTTTGAGCGATTTCTACGAATCTTTTTTAAGAAGCATCAAAAATGAATTTAAAGTTTTTCATGAGCTAGGGGAGATTTTTTTATTTGAAAATATATCTGAAATTGAAGTAGCTGTTTTAAATTTGAAAATTTCAGATCGTTGGAGAGAAAGCAAAATCACAGGCTTCGGCGCCGAAGAGTTTCGGCAAACAAAAACCCTTCCTGCCTATTTTGCAAATTTATTTAAACGGCCTTTTGGAAAAATTATTTCCGTAAATTTAAAAGGAAATTTCTATTTAATAATAGAGAGTCATTTAAACGACACTCAAAATATTCCATTTCAAGAATTTTTTAACGATCGACAAGAAATTATAAAGATGGTTTTTGATAAAATCGATAATGAAGAAAAAATGAATAGCTTTTCCTTTCGCTGGGAAAAAATTTTTGATTTTATTAAAGATCCAATTGCTGTCATTGACGAAAACTATAACGTAGTGGCGCATAATAGCTCGTTTCAGCGCTATTCAGAGCATCAGAAATGCTTTCAAGTTTTTTCCGGTGCCAATCAGCCTTGTCGCGGTTGCCCATTGATTGAAAACAAATCAATGAATGCGGCCATTAATGGAAACATTATTGTATCAGACTTAAATTTTGACGTTGTGGCTTATGAGTTACCTTGGGACGGCTCTTTAAGGAAATTTGTACACACATACAAAGATCAGACAGAAAGCAATAAATTGCAATTAGAGGTAATTCAAAAAAAGAAAATGGCGACCATTGGGAAATTAGCAGGACATCTTTCCCATGAGTTAAATAATCCTCTGACTGGAATTCGATCTATGGCTCAGATTTTAATGAATGAAGTAGAGTCCAATTCACAAGCTCATAAGGATTTGTTAGAAATAGAATCAGCAGCCAGCCGCAGCCTTTCCGTTATTCGAAATTTTATTGAATTTTCAGACAATAAAAACACAAGGATTGAATCAACGGATCTACATGGGCTAATTGAACGAACGATTCCGCTTATGAAGACTTCGCTAAGAAATCACACGGTTGTAAAAAATTTTAATGCGAAAAAATTTACAGGCCAAGTGAATCAGCCACTTTTTCAGCAAGTTTTATTTAATTTGATTAAAAATTCAATTCAAGCGATGGATGAAAAAGGACGCGTTTTGATTGAAACGGATAATCCGACTGCCTCGACAGTCAAAATTTCAATATCTGATTCGGGCCGGGGCATTCCAAAATCCGTTCAGTCTCTAATTTTTCAACCCTTTTTTACAACCAAAGAAAAAGTGCAAGGTAATGGGCTGGGGCTTAGCATTGTTAAATCGATTGTCGAGTCCTTCAGAGGAAAGATTGGGTTTACTTCGGAAGAGGGTAAAGGTACGCAGTTTAACATTGAATTACCGATTGCGAGTAAAGATGAAAATATTGGTCATTGATGATGAAGTGTTAATCACTATGGCATTGAAGCGAGCTTTGGAAAAACGAGGCCACACCGTCTTTGTTGCAAATAGTGGCCAAGAAGGATTAACGTTGTGGAAAGAAACAAAACCAGAACTTGTTGTGATCGATTTTATAATGCCCGATATGAATGCGGATCAGGTATTAGCCGATTTTGGTGATCGTGGTTCTTGCAAAGTAGTTCTGATGTCGGCCTACCTTGGCGACCGTACGGTTGAAAAACCTGCGTCTTTAAAAATTGAATTATTTATTAAAAAGCCGTTCGATAATATTTTCGATGTATGCGCTTTGATTGAAAAAGCGGCTGGGTAACGGATGCGAATAATAGCCGGGAAATACAAAGGTCATCATTTAGTTCCGTTCAAAGGTGATCATTTAAGGCCAACAACAGATCGGGTTAAAGAAGCCCTTTTCAATAAAATTCAATTTGAAATTGACGACTCGTTGGTTCTGGATCTTTTTTCTGGTACTGGAAATTTGGGGTTAGAAGCCATATCTCGAGGTGCAGAAAAAGTTATCTTTGTTGATGAACACCCGCGGTCTATTGAGATACTTAGAAAAAATATAGAAAAACTTAAAGTTGAAAAAGATCGCTATGAAATCATGACCTCGGATGTTTTTCGTTTTTTGAAAAAAGGTATAGATAGAAAATTTAGTTTTATTTTTGCCGATCCGCCTTTCACTCAAAAGATTGCCCATGATGTTATGGAGAGCCTGGCTAAGACGTCTCTGTTTGGACCTGAAACGTTTATTTCGATCGAGTCTCAAAAGAAGGAACGTATGGAATCAAATTATGGGCTGCTAACACGATTTGATTTGCGAGATTACGGTGACAAAATTCTTTCATTTTTCAAAAAAAAGGAAAATACAGATGGCCAAAGCGAATAAGGATATGTCTGGAGTCAATCAGGTGGTTTATCCAGGAAGTTTTGATCCGATTACGATGGGCCATGTCGATATCATTAAAAGGCTGGCTAAGTCCTTTGATAGAGTGGTTGTTCTAGTGTCTGATAATGCACAAAAAAAATTTTTGTTTTCAGCAGACGAACGAAAAAAGATGATTTTAGAGGCATTGAAATCAGTAAAGGCTCTAGAAGTTGATATTTTTGACGGCCTTACAACCGAGTATATGAAAGTTAAAAAAATAGACAAAATTGTCAGGGGCCTTAGGGCTGTCGTTGATTTTGAATATGAAATGACCATGGCTAATATCAACAGGAAGCTTGCGCCCAATATCGAGACTCTACTTGTCTTCGCAAGTCCTGAGTATTATTATATCAGCTCAAGAGGCGTCAAAGAAGTGGCTTTAAACGGCGGGGCTCTTACGGATTTAGTACCCGACAATGTGAAAAAACCACTCATGGCAAAACTAAAATCTTTGAAAAGGAAAAACGATGCTTTCTAAACGGGCATTAAATTTAAAACCGTCACCAACACTTTCATTAGTAGCTAAAGCCAAAGATTTGCAAGCCAAGGGGCACGATGTGATTTCTTTGACTGTCGGTGAACCAGATTGGCCAACATTTAAGAAAGTATCTGATGCTGGCATCGAAGCTATTCAAAAAAACATCACCAAATACACTCCTGCAAATGGAACGGCTGATCTTAGAAAGAAAATTGCCGACAATGCAAAACGAGAATTTGGAGTTGAATACGCTGCCTCCCAGGTCACTGTAGGATCGGGCGCGAAATTTATTATTTTTGCAGCATTGCAAATGATCTGCGATCCAGGGGATGAAGTGATCATCCATTCTCCTTACTGGGTCAGCTATCCGACCATGGTTGAATTGGCCGATGGGGTGCCCAAAATTATAGTGTGTGATGAAAAAGAAAACTATAAATTGACTGCCGACCAATTGGACAAGGCGATTGGTCCAAAAACAAAAGCATTTTTGTTTTGTTCGCCAAGCAATCCAACAGGATTAATGTACACAAAATCTGAATTAGAAGCCTTTGCTGCTGTTTTTAGAAAACATCCCAAAGTTATTATTTTGTCTGATGATATTTATAATCGTCTAGTTTTTTCTCCGGCAGATCGGGTAAACAATGTGGCTCCCCATTTGCTTCATGTCGCCCCTGATTTGAAAGACCGCTTAGTTTCAATCAATGGTGGCTCAAAATCATTTTCGATGACAGGCTGGCGAATTGGGTGGGCATTGGGTCCACAAAAATTGATAACAGCGATGGCCGATTATCAAAGCCAATCAACTGGTTCAGCATCGAGTATTTCACAACATGCCGTTCTGACAGCCTTATCAGAAACAGACGCAGATATTGAAACTGTGAATAGTACCTTGTTAGAAAGAAAAGTAAAAGCGATGGGCGAGTTATCGCGAGTCAAAGGCTTCAAATTGAGCGATCCTCCGGGCGCTTTTTATTTGTGGGTAAATATCAAAGCGTATTTGGGAAAGAAATTCGATGGAGTAACCATCGAAAACGACAAAATGTTTGGCGATATTCTGTTAGAAAAATATTTTGTTGCGACAGTTCCTGGTATTGAATGTGGTAATCAAGGCTATCTTCGGCTCAGCTTTGCCACATCTGTTGAAAAGTTTAAGTTAGCCGTAGATAGAATGGTTGAATTTACTTCTAAAATAGCGACATGAACCAAGTATAGAGTCTGGACCAAAAACCAGGCTGACCATCAACTGAATTTGGAACGCGATTATTACTTACGACACTGCACTTGTATTTAGCAGTTATTGTCGACCCCGATTTTACACTTGGGGTAAACACCAAACTCTGTCCTTGTATGTTGGCCTGCACTGATTGGGTCGGTGTGATCGTTACGGAAATATTATTGGACACCGGATTACATTCTAAAGGCATTGAAGCTAGTGAATCGTTGATTACGTCGTTGAAAAAATTTAAGTTATTATAGTAGTCAGTATCGCAAATGGAACCCACGCCGCCGCCTGTAATTTTTGCAAGTTCTTCATACTTGCGACCATAATGGGCCTTAGTTCCTTGCGCATCTTGGGTTGCTAAACAAGCCGTATCGTTTGGTTTAACAATTATTGAGTTGGCGCGAAATCGAGTGTCAGCGCCCAACTGGGCCTTTAATTTGTCAACCAACGCGCTTGGTGCATCGTCAGCTTCCAAACTTTTCAGTTCATCTGCGTAATATTGATCAGCAGCTACCCCGCCAATACTGCGTTCGTCTTCATCCGATATATAAATTTGCGCAACAGCCGCCCCAGTTCTATAACAATGATTGTAGTCCTTGTATGAAAGGTGCCAGTAAGCAGCCTTGATGCCACGCTCATCATTTGTATTAGCACTGCCGGTCGCTACGTTGTTTTCCATTGTGTATTTAAAAATCGCAGGCAAGTTTGTTCCGGTTTGACGTTTTAAAATCCAATTTTCTGGCGAGTTGTAATAGTTAGCCGAAGTTGAATCTGTTGAACCCCAATTTACTGAAAGACCCCAATAGTCGTAACCACTGTAGGTTTTATATGTCGTTACAACTAAACACATTTGCCAATCAATCTGCGCGCTTTCTAGCTGAGAAACAAAGTTCGTTAGACGATCTGCTAGTTTAATATTGTCAGCATTCATCGAGCTTGAGTTATCTACGATTAGTAAAATATCGACTTTATTTTGATTAGTTTGAACTACGCGAGTCGTTTCCACATCGCGGGTTTGCCCAACGGGTGTGGGTGGATTCGTTGGGTTGGTAGGATTTGTCGGAGTCGCAGTCTCTGTAGCGGCCGGATCGGCAACTGGTTCTTTTGAACTAGATGAAAACTTCACTGGGCCACAGGCAGAAAATAAGACCAGCAATCCATAGAAAAACGTAGTTGAAATTTTTGCGAGATTCATCATGATTTTATCCCCTTACTATCCATATCGTAAAAAACCGGTACAACTTTAATACTATCAGGGAAACCGGAATGACAATAGTCGAGGTCGGCAATTCTGAACCTATTGCTAGTAAAAATAACCAGACTTGTGGCGAATCCAGTCTCTTCGTAAAATGGAGGTTAGACAGGTCCAAGTTCCAAGGGAGTGTGAGTGGGTATATCATTTTTGCTGTTGGCAGTTTTTCAAGTTGTGTCCATTGCGGCCATTGGGGCTTTGTGGGTAAAAATCACTAAAATTCAGAATCAAGAAGATCAAAGACTTAGTAAAGGCTTACAGCTTTTACAAAGCAAACTTGCTGTTTTAGAAGATCTTTCAGATCGAACAGAAGTTCAAGTTAACCAATTGGTGGCCATCCTTGAAGGAAAAATTCGGGATATACAGGCTAAGTTGACTGATGCAGATAAAGTCATCGGCAAGATTGAGAAGAATATTGAAAAGAGTTTAGAGGTCGCCAATATTTTCCAAGATAAAATACCACATCAAGAAATTTTGGAACGACAGTATACCAAAAAGTATGTAAAGGCAGCGCAACTGGCCCACGCAGGACATTCTGCTCAAGAAATTTCACAGGTAGTGGAGCTTACTCAAGGTGAAATTGAATTGATTGTTAAATTGAATCGCGACCACTTGCAATTTGACGTTTCTGAACTACCAGAATGGGCTAAAATCGGCATGGATGATCAGCAGTCTCAAGCTTTAGATATTAACATTCCCTCGTTATTTGAAGGCAAATCGGATCCGAGTCCATTAAGAAGCCTTGAAACCGCTTTTGAATTGCCAACGGCAGACAATAAAAATTTGCGAAAATTAGGAGATCAATTTAGAACGGCCATGGCACATGCGCCCGCCAAAGCCCAATCAAATATTAGAACGGCCACAGAAGCAACGACGACTGCGCTACCATCAACTCGATTTATTAAACAGAATGTTGCTAGGGATAGTAAATTGTTAAACACGTTTTCCCAATTTTTTGACAACGAACCTGATACACCGATTCAAATATCAGAACCAGCATCCGAAGTGATTATGCAAGGCGGTAAAAAAATGACTATAAAGCCATTTCTTTTCAAGCGCATCGAAGACGACGCCGGAGTTTAGTCCAATCTATTTCAAATTCCCTTTTTGGCTCGGTTGCGGATTTAATTTAGGAATGATTTGTCGTACAGAGAAAATGTGGCCGATCCTCCTAGATTCCATAAACGACAAAAGCGAAGGATTTGACTAAGTTTAAGACGCCTGTAGTGCCCGAATTACATAGGATCCAATCCAGTTAAAAAGTATTCGTTCTGAGGTGGCCAGTGGATAGCATTGTACTATTCTAATGAAATTCCCATGTTTGCAATTGATCCACTTTTTAACCTTAAACTTGCTGACCCAAGCAGGTTTAGATAATTTATTTACTTAAAGGAACACTTATGATTTTTAATTTGATCATAACAATTGTCTCGTTTTTATTTGTGAGTGTTTCCGCAAAAACGGGGTTTGTAAAACTTGTCGACACCAAATTAGAAAAATCCATTTTTAAAGTTTTTGTCCCCGCAGGAACCTATAAATCCTATAAAAAAATTGATCCGGTACTAAAGAAACAACTAGAAGTTGAATTTCGGGACAAACATTCTGATTGGAAAACCTACCAGTTAGCTTTTTGCCAGGCCCATCCCGATCAAACATGCTTGATATTTGATAATATGGTTGAAGGAACCATTTTTATTGCAGGTAAAAATGATCAAATGTATTCAAACCTTCATGTTTTTAAACGATACATTTTTGGAATGACTAAATCGGATGAAAATTTTGACAAAAATTACGTCGATCAAATAACTAAGATAGCGATTCCGTTTGTGCTTCGAAACGCCTCTGGTAGCCAAATTTATAATGGACTGGCAAATGAATTTGCAACTGTAACCACGATCACGACCTTAAAGTCAGTTTTAAATCCAGCAAATGAGAGACTATTGAAATCCGAAGTCACAGACATCATTGCCTTTCATTTTCCGACTCCGATGGGAACCGCATTAGAAAGTTCCTCGGAGTTTGATACTTCAGTAAAAAAAGAAATATGCATTGTTGGTTTTCCCGCAAAAACAACAGATAGGGCGGCCAGAAATTTAAATGATTCAGATGGAATTTCTTTTTATAAAAGCTGCGGTCAGACAATGTTTGCTAAAGAACAGAGTCAAAAATCGGGTAAAAATGCTGATATATCATCCGGCCTTCAGGAAATTCTTGATAGTATTTTTCTATTTTCCGATGCTGATGCCGCCGAAGGTAACAGCGGTGGACCCATGTTGGATTCAAATGATAAAGTGGTAGGAATATTAAGTACCCTTGCCAAAAGTTTGAAAGATCAAAGTGTGATTTCATCAGGGATTAACTATTTAAATCTTGAAGACACAATTGCACATTGGCCAATGTTTAAAGATTAATCGAGTTACTCAAATTGTCTAATTTGTCTAAAATATTGACAAACTGATGTGAAAAAATTACTTGGCACGCTTGCAGGTATTTCTTGGAATTTGAAAAAATAGGAGAAAATTATGAATAAATCTATTTCCCACAATCTCGTAGTGTTTCCGCTTGTAGCCTCATTGCTTGCTACTCAAGTGTCTTTGGCTGCTTTTAACAATCCCTTTGTAAGGAAGCAAAGCCTAGTTGTTTCTGATGCGCATCCTTGCGCAAAAGAAATGAAACTTGAAATTAGGCAGATTGAGATTATGGAGCACACAGCGCGTGTTATTAACAGTGATGCTGGATTAAGAACAGCAATGCAAACCGGAATGGCCGTTTCTGATGCCAGCGATGCTACGGCAGCTGCTTTTTCGGGGAATAAATCCCAAGCAATATTAGACATTGTTAGTAGTTTAATTCGCTCAGGCATTGCAGTTAAAAATGGGACGGATGGGATAAAAAAGGGATTCTCACTGGCAAGTATGATCCAAGAACGAAAAGAAAATGTTAGGCTACTTATAGAGAATCCAAATAAATGTAGTATTGAAGTAGTAAAAAACTATGCTAAATTGTACGTCTCTGAAACTTTGCAAAGGAACACTCAATTTGCGTCCCTATTGGATGCTTCGATTAAAAAAGCAGAAGGAAATGTTCATATCACCATGGATTTAGTGTCTCTTTCTGTCGGCACGGCAGCAGCGATCGCGGCTTTTGTAATTTTCAAAAAAGATGGCGTTGACATGGGAACAAAATGGTTAGGTGGCATTTTAGCTATAGTTGGAGTTCTTGGAATTGGCACCGGTGCCATTAGTGGTTTAGGGGATATTACATATAATATTCCAACTTTAAATGATTTAAAGGCTCAAAAGGTACAAATGGATGGAATTAATGCTGAGCTCAGCGAACAATTAAAAAGCCTTTAGAGACAATGTTATTAAAAATTATTCTTTTTGCAGTGTTTTTAGTTTCAGCTTCCAATGCCCAAAATGCTTGGACGCAGGCCCACGAAATGGCTGTATCGAGATTGGACTATAAAGATAAGCAAATATTTGCGAGTTCACTCAGGTCTTGCGAGCTCTTTAGAAATCGTAAAATTGCGGATTGGAATCTCACTCCTCAGGAAACTCAAGTGTTTCTGGGGACTTTGGGTGATGCCCAATATGCAGTTGAAAAAACTTTAGCAAAAAGCTTTAGCGAAGGGTCTACAGTTTTTAAAACGACTGGTGGGTTAGGGATGTATTTGTATGAACTGCTTAACTCCTACGGATTCATATACGCTATGAAAAAATGCTTTAATGGCGATGAAATTAAAGAGCAATTGTATGTTGCAGAATTGCTTTTGATTGATAGCTTTGTTAAAGGCATTACGATCGGAGCCACTGTATTGTCAATTAAGTATTTGGCGGTTAGAACGCTTGGGCGTGCATTGATCGTTACTTATTTGGTTGCCCCAATGTCTGGACGTGATCCAGTCGATACGGAATTAACCGTAGTTCAAAAAATGAGTGCACAACTAGATGAAATAAAAGACTATGTCTCGCATATAAAAAAGCTAGAAGCTGAACGTAAATGATAAAAGAAAAAATTTTATTATTTCAAATATATTGCGTGCAAAAAATTAAATTTTCTTTTAAAAAAATTGCATGGTTTGATTTGATTGTTTTGTTTTCTCTATTATTTTCAACTTTTAGGCTGAACGCGCTAGGGATTTCTAGTTCAACTAAAATCTGTAGGTCATTCTATCAAAACAATCGAACCCTAGAATTTAACAAGCTTTCAAATCAAGATCAAAATAAATTATTTGAAATAGAACGGGAAATTTCAATTCTCTATTCTCGATTTGGCAAATTGAGCCAGAAAACCTATTTCGGTTTTGTGAATCATCATTTATCTGTGATTGAAAATGATTTAAGCCCGCAGCTAAAATTGCTCGTTGATGATTATCGATTTAGAAATAAACTACCAAGATACATCGGATCCAATTCCCATCGTTTGACAAAAGGGGATCAGCGTAGAATTCGTGAATTCAACGAATTGTATAGGCAGTTTCAAAACCATGCTGACGAGCAGCCGACAGTTTTGGAACTACATAGTTATGAAGTGATTTTAGTAGCAGGATTTGGAAATGAATTTTTTCGTAAAAACTATTTTCATGACATGAAATCAGACTTGGTAAGTGATTTCGCGGTACCTGAAACGCAAGTGCACATTTATTTCCCTGATTCCTTTATGGATTCAGAAATAACCAGCAAAGATTTGTATCATTTTGTCCGTGAGAGAGTACGAAAAACTGGGCGCAAAGTGATTCTGGTTGGGCACAGCATGGGGGGTAATATCGCCCTTGATATGTTGTTAATGCATCCTGAAATGACTGAAAGTGGTAGTCTCAAAAAAGTAGTTACAATTCAATCTCCACTAAAAGGAACCGAAGTAGCTTCCAAAATTGTAGACAAAGTTGGGTGGCTATTAAATTTTCTCGATCGCGAGGATGGATTGCTTTCAATGCTTCCTTCCTACACAGAAAATTTGGTAAAAGCTCAATTGAAAACATTTACAGATAAACAAAGAGCCCTACTTGATGAAATGGTCTACTATGTAAGTAGCCATACGGAGTCTGAACCAACTAAAATTGGTAGTCACATTATAGAAACTGCCAACGACGGAACAGTTCCATTGATTAGTCAGTTCATTCGCGGCTTTGGCCGTATTCTGGCGATGATGCCGAACATTGGTCACACCGATTTAATTTTGTCAGGAGCCAAGAGTAATTTAACTAAAGAACAACGTCGTGCCTATAATAAGGCTCTTTTTCAGCAAATTTTAAATCCAAAATCTGAAATCGACGATGGATTTGCAATAGATGAAAATGATCTGGGAATAATAAGTCGGTACCAGACTGAAAGTGCCACAATTGGCCCGAAATCCTTTGTTGAAATAAGTATTAAATAAATCTAGCTGATTTTTTTCTGGGAATTGTCGGATTCTGGAACCCAACCTTTTTTTTGTTTAAACAGTCTCTTAATCCAAAAGCTAAACGTATCTTCTTCTGTAGGGGCACGTCCTGTGATTACAAGCCCTTGCTCACTAAGCGATTCAATTAGTTCTTTGACTCGATCGGCTTGGGCATCACCCTCAAGCAAACTAATGCCATAGCCGTTGCGGCCACCCGAATTTTTCGAATAAACAACTTCGCCTTTTAAAGCGAACATTTGATCTTTGTATTTGAAATCAATGTCGATCCGGCCCATGGTATTCATTTTCAAATCGGTTTCGATAAAAAGCCCGCCTTCGGACAAATTCATAATTTCGCCTTTGGCTTTTTGATCTACCCAAGTAAAATCCGTTTCAAATTCCGCTTTAAATCGTGGCTTTGTTTCCCACCAACGTAAGCGGGGGTCAAAATACACTTGGCGTACTTGAGGTAAGATAAAATAGCCAACCACCAGCAAGTTAATTAAATAAAAAGCAATCAGGTAAACGCCTAATTCAATTGACGGTTGCGCTTGCCAAGAAATGAAGCTGTAGAAAAATGGAAATACCATCAATAAAAGGTACATGTAATAACTCCATTTTTTACAAATGTAGATTAGTATACCTCCTAAAATTGGAATTCCTAAAAAAATGAATGTTCGAAAGACTTCGTCTGGATGAAAGAGAGCTTGAACGTAGGTACTGACAGTAACGTTGGCGAAATAGGAGTTTGCAATAATATTTCCAATTGGTGCGAAAAAATGCAGTAAAGCTAAAACGATCAACGGCCAAGGCTTGCGTTTCATATCATCCCCTCAATAAACTTATTCTAATTGATTTCAATTATATACATAGAAAAACCGGGTATTAAGTACTAAGTAACAAACTCAACCAAAGGTGTGCTTTATGGGTTCTAAATGCCAAGGTACGAGCGACGAACTTCATCGTTTTTTAACAAGTCTTTGCCGGCGCCTTCGATTGTTATTAGTCCTGTTTCAAGAACATAGGCCCTGTGGGAAATGCTCAGAGACTGTTTAGCATTTTGTTCTACCAGAAGAATGGTCATGCCTTCTGAATTCAAAAGTTTTACAATTTCAAAAATTTGACTGACAATAATCGGAGCTAGACCTAAAGAGGGTTCGTCCAACAATAATAAATCAGGTTTACACATCATGGCCCGGCAAATCGACAACATCTGTTGTTCGCCGCCAGACAGAGTTCCTGCCATTTGCCACAAACGCTCTTTAATACGCGGAAACAATTGCAAGCAACGATCATAATCTTTGGCAATTTGAGCCTTATCATTTCGAGAATAACTACCGAGTTCCAGATTTTCTTGAACGCTCATGGCAGGAAAAATACCGCGACCTTCTGGAGATTGAGCGATTCCTAGGCTGACACGTAAATGAGCTGGAACACTTGAAATATTCTTCCCTTTAAACTCAATAACACCATCACTGTCTACAATTCCCGAAAGAGCGCGCAGAGTTGTAGTTTTCCCGGCGCCGTTTGAACCAATCAAAGATACAATCTCGCCTTTGTTGATAGTGAATGAAATTCCTTTGAGTCCTTGAATGGCGCCGTATTTAACTTTTAAATTTTTTACATTTAACACTAGGCATGCTCCTCGTCAGCATCGACACCAAGATAGGCTTCGATCACTTTTTTAGAGGATTTTATTTTTTCTGGAACGCCTTCTTCAATTTTTATACCGTGATCAAGAACAATAATGTGTTCACAGATTCCCATAACCAATTTCATATCATGTTCGATTAGCAAAACAGTAAGATTAAAATCTTTTCGGATCTTAGCAATCAAATCCATCAAGGAATGGGTTTCCGAATGGTTCATACCTGCTGCGGGCTCGTCTAAAAGAATCATTTGCGGTTCCGTCATCAGTGCCCGAACGATTTCTAGTTTTCTTTGTTCACCATAGGGCAGATTGCTGGCTTTTTCTGAAATTTTTCCTGAAAGTCCAAAAATATTTAAAATCTCACGGGCCTTGTCGTTTATTTTTTTCTCTTCAGTCAAAAAAGACTTAGTTAAAAACAAGGCGTCCGTCCACGTGTATTTAACGTGCTGATGATTGGCGATTAAAACATTTTGCAAAACGGTGAGTTCTTTAAAAAGCCGAATGTTTTGAAATGTTCGAGTCAATCCATGGCTTGAAATTTCGTAAGGCTTTAGTCCGCTGATAACTTTGGATTCAAATGCCACTTCGCCGGCAGTTGGGCGGTAAACACCTGTTAGCATATTAAAAACGGTTGTTTTGCCGGCACCATTCGGCCCAATAAGCCCTGCTAGCTGACCTTTGAATACTTGAAATGATAATGAATCCACGGCCTTTAAACCGCCAAACTGCATCGTTATATTTCGGACATCAAGAAGTGGGGCCGACATTGTCACTCCGTTTTCCAAATAATTTAAAATCGGTGATTTCTTTATCACCAAAAAGCCCTTTAGGTCGCAAAATCATAATTAAAATTAATGCTAAAGAATAAATAATCATCCGTAGATCCACTCCGCCAGTGTAATCTTTTAGTGAACGTAAAATCTCTGGCAAAACTGTGATAATAAATGCCGACGTCAACACGCCAGTCATGCTGCCCATTCCGCCTAAAACAACCATTATAACGGCATCGATACTCATTAAAAAAGTAAAACTGGCAGGACTTACGTAATTCGTAAAATGTGCATAAAGCGCCCCGGCTATACCTGCAAAAAAACTAGATACGACAAACGCTTGAACTTTGGTTTTTGTAGTATTGATTCCCATCGCTTCAGCGGCAATTTCATCTTCACGAATACTTAAAAAACAACGGCCATGACTGGATTGCACCAGCCTCCAAATTACAAAGAAACAAATCAGTGCCCAAAAAATCGCAAACAACAACGACACGGTAAAGTTTGAAATAACAAATCCGCCTAAATCAATTTCTGGCATTGAGGGTATAGATGAAATACCTAGGGCACCGCCAAAGTAGGAAATATTATTTAAACTGACTCGTGTGATTTCACCAAAACCAAGGGTAACAATCGCTAAATAATCGCCTTTAAGGCGCAATGAAGGAAGCCCGACGATATAACCAAAAATACCAGCGGCAATACCGCCCCCCAAACTAATTAAAATAAAATAAGGCAGACTAGCGGCACCGGTCGGGATATCAAATTTAGTTGTCATCGCTGCCGTGAAATAGGCTCCTACCGCTACAAAACCAGAATGGCCAAGCGAAAATTGACCGGTGTAGCCGTTAACTAAATTCAAACTCATTCCCATAATTGAATTTACAAATAGAAACAAAATTATGAGTTGGATATAAGGATTGGTTAATATTCCAACCACTGAACACAAAATTAACAGGGCGATAGCAGCGATAAGTGGATTTTTAGCAGCTTTCATTTATACCTTCTCGATCCTGTTCTTGCCGAACAAGCCTGAGGGTTTTACCAATAAAATAACTATTAAAATTAAAAAGGCCAAAGCATCTCGATATTGAGATGAACCATAAACTACAACCAATATTTCCGAAACACCCAAAATAATTCCACCCGTAACAGCGCCGGCGATACTACCGATACCACCCAAAACAGCAGCAACGAACGCTTTTAGGCCAATCATTGTTCCCATCATAGGTTCGATTTTTTGATATTTAATTCCGACAAGAATACTGCCTATTCCCGCAAGCGAAGATCCGATGATAAAAGTAAATGCAATCACGCGGGACACGTTGACTCCCAAAATAGAAGCCACCGAAGCATTGTGGCTGACCGCCCTCATCGCTTGTCCCAATTTGGTGTGATACACTAAAA
>JAYTTH010000410.1:0-15839 GCA_043745515.1 Pseudobdellovibrionaceae bacterium
AATTTTTGGTATTGTGGAATACCTATCACTGCTAACACTCCGATAATCGCCACAACGACCATCAACTCTACTAACGAAAAACCTTTCTGGCTTCGTAATCCTTGAAATTTTCTCACTCGTTCTCCTTTTCGTTTAAATATAAAAAATATATTAATTAATTATTCGGACTATTTAATGTTTCCATAGGTGACAACTGTATTCAAGTTTTACTGCTGTCAAAGGTGCAAATTTGTATCAAGATGAAATTTACGTCCAGCGATGTACCAAAACTGGGCGTACCGATCTGAGAAAAACCTCGACCATTGTAGAGCTAAAAATGATTTAATCAACTTACTGTTTTTCCAATGATTACAAACACAGCACTCTAATATTCTTGCTAACCCTATTGTTTGTAAATAGACTTTCGTCATGCATGAAAAATCTGGTTTCAAAATTTGGTTTGCTATTTTTTTACCACTTATTTTTAGTTATTTTTATGTTTTAAATGGCGACTTCCTTGGCGATGATATCGCCCGAATACTTTTTAATCCTGAATTGAAATCTTTTTTTTCAAGTTTGTCTGGCGGACTTGCTGACCGTCCACTGTTGATGATCTACGTGAAAATTATCGTGCAGTTTTTTGGCGCGAGCACAATTCCTTTTAGGATAATAGGTTTAGCTTTGCATTCGCTCGTAGCTTGGCATTTGTATCTTTTCCTTTTAGAGCTTAATACGGACTCAAAGTCCAAAAACAAACAAGCTGTCGCATTTTTTTCAGCCATTCTTTTTGCCCTGCACCCGCTTCACAATCAAGTCCTTACTACGGCCATCCAAACGGGCGTTCTGATGTCAGGTCTTTTTGGATTGATTTCAATTCGATATTTTTATAAATACGCCTTCAGTCCAACAAAAGAGAACCGATTTCCTTCCTTGTATTATTATTTGCTGGGATTGCTCTCAAAACCAAATTTAAGCTTTATTCCTTTATATTTTTTGATAAATTCAGAAAAATTAAAAGAGCCATCTGCAAAAAAAGTAACCTATTTAGCATCCTTTTTTTTGATGCTTCTAATCCCAACCTTTTTCTATTTTGGCCTTAGAAAAAATATTCAAGACGACACGCTGTCTCCTTTGTCCTATTTTCTGGTTCAAGGCGAAGTTCTATTTACTTATTTTAAATTGATGGCGATTCCTTATAATTTTCATTTTTTATATGACTTTGCGACACCTGATCTAAGTGGCCTATCAATAAACTGGTTATTCCTTGCTGTTCATGCCTTAATTATTTATCTTGGGAATCGATTGTTAAAGAATCGAATTTTATATATGCTTTTAGTTGGGTTCTACTTGTCGTTTTTGCCAGAGTCTGGTTTTTTTCCTATTCGCCATTTGGCGTTTGAGCATCGAACTTACTTTCCAATGATTTTTCTATTTTTGTTTATTGGCACATTTTTGATAAATTGGCGTCCAAATGAGGATTTAAAAAAAGGATTAAAGCTTGCCACTATCGGCCTAAGTTCGTTTTTTATTCTTTTAAATCAAAATCGAAATATTGAAATTAAGCGCTACGGATCTTGGGCCCTCGATACTTTAGAGCATTCGAATTCTTACCATTACAGCAATTTCTATTTTTCATACCTATTGGCTAGAGCTGGCTATTATGAAGAACTGCAGCCGTTGCTTAAAAACTACACTGGTTTATATAAAAATCAGAATTACGATGTCTTAGTTTTATTAGTAGAGTTTTTTAAAGACAAAGGCAACAAATGGACCTATTTTTCTAAAATGCGGGATTTTTTGAACCAACCGACCCTGCTTGATTTTCCCAGATATTTTATAAATAAAGCTGTTATTGAAGAGTTCTCTAACGGCAATGACACCGTACAAGACCTAATTCTTGTTGAGGACACCCTGGCGGATGAGATGAAAATATTGCAAGCAAAAAAGGATGTTCATCAAACTGCCCTATCTAATTTTCAATCTTTAGGGCTTCATTTAATTGGTAGCTTTGCAGACGAATACCGCAAACGAAATTTATTGAGTTATTTAAGAACCAAAACCTATCTGACTGTATATTTTGACCAATCCTTCAAAGAACTGCTTTCAGAGCTTGAAAATGCTTTAGCGCAGCAGCCGGATGAGCAATCACTAAAGGAATTTTTATTTCTTGTACGGACTAAATTAGCTTCTAAAGTAACGACGGCAGGTGGATAGTAATATGAAATTAACCTTCGTTCATTTTGTAGATATTCAAATGGCACAAACTCAGATGTTTGGCGTCCACTACATGCCAGTTTGGATCTACACTCTTGCCTCTTATTTGCGTCCAATTGAAAATCTTGAAATTACGATGTTTGATAATCGAGTCATGGACATCGCCGAGTTTCCAAAATCTGACATTTATCTTTTTACCGGTATCAATCAAGAATATCGAGCCCTGACTCTTTTTTTAAAAGAGTCTAGATTGGAGCAACCAACTGCCGTATTTATTTTAGGTGGTCCTATCTGTTGGTCTTATCAACAGGCCGGCAAAATCCAAGATTTATTTGCTTTTGATCACTTAATAATTGGCGATGGCGAAGGCGTGGTTAGAAGTCTTGTTGAATCTCTAATGAATAAAAAGCCAATTGAAAAAGTGCTTACCTGGAGCAAAAAATTTGAAGTTAAAGAATCTGTTTTAATGGACCGCACTTTAATGGATCAAACTCTACAGTCCTACTATGGGGCCGTGATAGAAGTTTCACGAGGGTGTCCATTTTTATGCGAGTTTTGCGATATTAGAATTCAAAAGGATAATAATCAGCCACACAACGTCCTGCCAGAAAAGATTGTTCAAGAAATAGACTATTTTGTTCGCAAAGGTATAAAGCAAATCCTTTTTGCCTGTGATAACTTTATCGGTGATCCTATTTGGGCTGAATCCGTTTGTGATCACATTATCCTTTGGAAACAACAAACCGGACTTTCAGTAAATATTTATACATGGCTCACGATTAATTTGTCCAATTATTCAACTTTAATGAATAAATTACGGCTTGCTGGTTTTGATATGTTTTTTATTGGCATTGAAAGCTTTGAAAACAATCAGTTGCTAGAAACCGCCAAGATTCAAAACGTTAAATCAAGCTTAGTTGAATCAATTCAAAAAATTCAATCCAACGGATTCATTATTGTGGCAGGCCTTATTTTTGGATTTGACACAGAACCCGACTATGTTTGCGATTCGACTCTTGATGGCATTTTGAAAAGTGGCCTCATATCTGGTGAGCCTTCCCTTTTAACGGCTTTGCCAGGAACTCCTTTGTACAAAAGGATGAAATATTCCAATCGACTTCGTGATGGCAAACTAGGATTGGGTGGATTTAAATATCAGACAAATATTAAATATTTAAAGCCTAAACAGCAAATTATTGATAATTTTTTCTTGTTTGTTGAGAAGTACACCAAAGGAAAATATCAATACAGCAGATATAAAACTTTTTGTTCACTTCTAAAAGACGATAGCCCGTCAACAAATCAAGCTAGCGGCTATATCGACGTTCCGACATTATTTAAAATTGCTTTCAAAAATAAATCTACACTTATTTTATTAATGCGACGGTTTTTGCGATTGTTGTCCAATCCAGAACGACTATTTTATTTTTCTAAAGCTTTGCTGCTTACTGTTGGCTTTCAAGTTCGTGGACAAAGCCGCTGGAAGTATTTTAATTTTTGGTTTTTCGTTTGGAGCAATTCTGTTATCAAGTTTTCAAGCCTTACCCCAGGCCAATTTGATATTGGATCCGTTGATGCCGACTTTTCTTTGGATAAGCTAATCCCGACCGAGTATACAGAAGAACTCACAGAACCAATACCAGAGCACAAAATTCGAGCCCAAAGAAAATACACCACGGAAGCATTGACTAAATACGCAGCTCTTAAATCTGCAAAAAATTAAATTAAACAATTTAAGACTAAAAATTAAATCTATTTTTAAAAAGTATCCAGACTACCTTAACGGAGTCCGTAATCGGTTTAAAATGTGATGAACTATTTTTATTCAAGTAGATTGTTGAAATCGGCGTTTGATGAAAATGAAACTTATTTAATAGTAGCACGGTTATTGCGTCCATCTCAAAATCATATCGAAGACTTTTCAATTTTAACATTAGGTCAAACGCATTTCGCGGATAAACACGCAGTCCGGATTGTGTATCTTTTAGCTCAAACCGATATAACAAAAAAAATATCTTTCTCATAAAAAGATTTCCAATATAACTTCGAATCGGAGTATCCTTTGAACTCAGCAGTCTTACGCCAATCTGGGCACGCAATGGATCGTCCGTTATGTCATCTATAAGGGCACAAACATCCCGTCCTTTATGCTGCCCGTCTGAATCTACGGTAATAAGCCACTGAACAGTAGGCTCTTGATCAAGGACATGCTGAATACCAGTTTTAATCGCAGTTCCCTTTCCGAGATTTTTAGAGTGTCTTAAGACTGTAATTTGAGGTTGTTTTAGAATTTCAGAATAAAATTCTAGGCCTCGTTCTGAGCCGTCGTTTACCACGATCTTTTTCAGATTTTTTGTTTTGTCAAACGAGTTGAGGTCTTTGATCGTGTCTACTAACAAGAAATTAGGATTGTAGGAAGGGATTACAATTAGTATTCGATCGCTGGGCGTTGAATCGCTCAAGCTGACTTAAGAACCGTAATTCGATCTCGACCATTAGCTTTACTTTCATAAAGTGCTTCGTCAGTCTTCTTATAAAAATCACGAATAGTTTGAATTTCAGGATCCCAACTACAAATCCCCATACTAATCGTTATTTTAATTTGTTTTGAATCATAGTATATAATACTCGATTTAATTTGATTTGATATTTTTGATGCCATATCCAATGTTTCATCCAACGTTTGATTCGGCGCTAAAATCGCAAATTCTTCCCCGCCTACACGTGAAATGAGCACTTCTTTGTCCTGAAATAACTTTAAAACTTGACCAACATGTATCAGAACCGCGTCCCCGCCTGGATGACCATAATTGTCGTTTACTTTTTTGAAAAAATCAATATCAAGCAATACTAAATTTAGCTTTTCGTAGCGATTTGTATAGTCGTTTAATTTTTCCCTGAAGAACCTAGAATTATGAAGCTTCGTTAGGTCATCAAAAATCGACAAGCGCTCTAAATTCATATTCTGAATGAGAAGCTTCATTTGTTCGGCCAGAGTAATTACCTTTTGATGATCAAATTGCTGAGCTTTTTCTGGCCCATGAATAGGAATAAAGATTTCATAATTTTCGCTCGATTGCGACGAAATGGGCAATATAACCATGCTGTGTATATGTGTCGTCGAAAAGGACTCTTTAACTTTAGCACTATCATAGTAAGTGTATTTTTCGTGAGCGGGTAATTTTTGAATTTTTCTATTTAATGAATCAAAAACGGAAGATTGACCAAGATGGTTTGAATTAATAACTTTGACAATGTCTTTGTCAGCCTTTTTTAAAAACCCAACCCCTAAGCCAAAGTTATTCAGAATATGTTTAATGAATTCTTCTAATATTTTTCCTGGCTCTTTAACCAATCGAGTGTTTTGAAGTAGCTCGATTAATGAATCCATTTCTTCAATTTTTTTATCTTTAAGACCCATTTCTCGTCTGTATTTTCTGTGCAATTCTTCTTCAACAGTTACATCTTTAAAAAACAGAAGGTATTTGCTATCTATTGGGACGATCGAATACTGGCCAAGTCCCTTCTCGGTGCTTTTAGTTTTAAAAGAAATAACTTTCATTGGACGCGTGTCTTTCATTCCAACAAATGCATTTAGTTGCAAAGGCTGGTCATCTACTTCTAAAAATACCTTTTGCAAAGTCAGCTTTCCAACCACTCGTGAAACCGAAAGTCCCGAAAATAAATAAAATGATGAATTTGCGTATTCAATCATTCCGGATTCATCATAGACTAAAACAATATCAAACGAGTTTTCAAAAATATTAAAATCCATAGCTATTCAATCGTAATATTTAACCGTATATATAAGTCGTTTTTTGATGTTGCTTCTGGTTATTTTTCGTCAACCTAGACCTACATCATATACAGGCAGCGTCAATTGATAGCCGACTAGGAACATCGCAAACGCCAAAGTCCCATTCAAAACGATATGAAAAATATTTCTATCTGATTTCAAATTAAAGGCAGATTGAATCAAGTCTCGACTCACCCATCTAAACACGGCTCTTAGCAAAGTAAGAAAGCCCAAGGCAAACAAAAGTTTTGATTTCACCATAGAATCCGACTCAATAAATCCTATGTAACACAAACAGGCCGTAAAAAGAGCATAAAATCCGAGGCATTTTAGAGCGTATTGGTATTTGAGATCCAAACTGTCTTCTAAAACTAAATTATACAGCTTTAGAGCCAAAAAACGTGTCACATTTACAGACAAAAGTGCGGGAACACCCACGAGAATGTGATAAATAAAATATATCAAAAAAAATAAGTTAGCGACCTGGTGCATTTAAAATAAGTACACATACTATTTATATGACTGTCAACTCATGTGCAAAGACAGTTTTCTAGTCTTTTGAATCTGGTGACAGTTTTTAACTTTAGGAATAGAATCGAAGGATGGATGAACAGATGTCTCAAGATGGTAAAAATTTGCCGTTTACACCGGATGGGGATTCTTTCGTGCAGGTTATTCCCAAAGTCGAAACGCCAAAAATGTACCAAGTGATATTGATGAACGACGACTACACGCCCATGGATTTTGTTGTGTTAGTTCTTAAAAAATATTTTGGTAAGAAAGAAGAAGATGCAATTAAAGTTATGCTCGATGTTCACCAAAAAGGGGCCGGGGTTGCCGGCGTTTATACCCTAGAAATTGCAGAAATGAAAGTGATGCAGGCAAATCAATTTGCTCTGATAAGTCAGTACCCTCTAAAAAGTATTTTAGAAGAAACCTAAAGCGAGGTCACTATGATGACAAGAGAACTAGAACGCAGACTAGCAGAAGCTACCGAGCTTGCAAAAAAACAGCGTCATGAATTTGTCACTTTAGAACATATTCTATACTGCTTGGCCCAAGCTCCAAAATCGGTTGAAATTTTGGAAGCCTGCGGCGTTACTATTCCGGATTTAAAGAAAGATTTGTTGAGTTACTTAGAAAATCATACGCCTGAAATTACTGAGGACCAGCTTGAATCTTACGGCGGTTTTGATTCATGGACTCCTGAATTTACTTTGGCCTGCCATCGATTGATCCAGCGATCAGCATTGCAAATGAAAAATGCCGGAAAAAATCAAATTACCGAAGGAAACTTACTGGTTTCCTTTTTTTATGAACAAGATTCGCACGCGGTATTTTCTTTGTCCAAGCAAGGCATTAGCCAATTTGATATTATCAACTATATCTCGCACGGTATTCAAAAAGAGGGTGAAAACGGAAGCGCTGAAGACCAAGTCAAAAAAGAATTCGATGGACAACCGGCCGATGATGCTAAAGTTAACGTTTTAGACCAATTTTGTTCAAATCTAAATGACAAAGCCCGAAAAGGCAAAGTGGATCCTTTAATCGGACGCCATGATTTAATTTTACGAATGACCCAAATTCTTGCTCGGAGAACTAAAAATAATCCCCTTTTGATAGGCGAGCCTGGCGTAGGTAAAACCGCAATTGTTGAAGGCCTTGCTAAAAAAATAGTAGATGGCGACGTTCCCGAATCTTTAAAAAACAAAGTTATCTATTCTTTGGATATGGGATCCCTGCTGGCAGGAACCAAGTTTCGCGGTGATTTTGAAAATCGAATCAAAGCGGTTGTAAAAGAAATCAAAAAGAATCCCGATTTTGTTCTGTTTATAGATGAAATTCACACCCTTGTAGGCGCAGGGGCTACCAGCGGCGGCAGTTTGGATGCCTCAAACTTGCTCAAGCCGGCCTTAGCTACTGGTGAAGTTTCCTGTGTTGGTTCTACTACTCATACTGAATATCGCCAATATTTTGAAAAGGATCGAGCGCTGAATCGTCGCTTTCAGCGTCTTGATGTAAACGAGCCATCGCTTGAAGACTGTTTAGAAATTTTAAAAGGACTCGCTCCACAATACGAAACCTTTCACAATGTCAAATACAGTCCCGAAGCTTTGAAAGCAGCCATTGATCTATCTCAAAAACATATTTCTGGAAAACTTCTGCCAGATAAGGCGATCGATGTGATGGACGAATGTGGTAGCAGTTTAAAATTAAAAAATAGTACAGAAATTGCAGTCCAGGTAACGGTGGAAAATATCGAAGAATCTATTGCCCAAATGACAGGATTGCCGTTGGCGCAAATTTCTTCGAATGAGCGAATAAAATTAAAGGATCTTGATAAGAAATTGAAAGCCCTGATTTATGGGCAAGACGATGCAATCGACAAATTAGCAGCCAGTGTAAAACTGGCTCGCAGTGGACTAGGTCGTCCAGAAAAACCAATTGGCAGTTATATGTTTGCAGGTCCAACTGGTGTTGGAAAAACAGAAGTCTGCAAGCAGCTGGCATTGATTTTGGGTTTGCCATTTCACCGATTTGATATGAGTGAATATATGGAAAAACATTCGGTCGCAAAATTGATTGGAGCGCCTCCCGGCTACGTGGGCTACGAGTCTGGTGGCTTACTGACTGAGGCTATTAGCAAACAACCGTATTCTGTAATATTATTGGATGAAATTGAAAAAGCACATCCAGACATCACCCATTCTTTGTTGCAGGTAATGGACGCAGGTCGACTGACTGATTCTCAAGGGCGAATTGCAGATTTTAGAAATACAATCGTCGTACTAACTACCAACGCCGGGGCGTTTGAAGTTTCTAAAGGCAGCATCGGATTGGTTGATGAAGGGACTTCACGGCTCAGCCAAGAAGCTATTAAAAAGGCGTTTGCTCCGGAATTTTTAAATCGGCTTGATGCCGTAGTTCATTTTAAAGACTTGAGCGAAGATATAATAGTAAAAGTAGCTTACAAATTTGTAGATGACTTAAAAATGAATCTTGCAGAAAAGAAAATTGAACTTCTTGTTTCAAACGAAGCCATGAAATGGCTTGCTAAAAAAGGCTACGACCGGGCCTATGGCGCTCGTCCAATGGCCCGCGCCGTGGACGAACATTTTAAAAAACCGCTAGTTGACGAAATACTATTTGGTCGTTTAACAGACGGTGGAAAAGTGGTTGTCGAATTGGATCAGTCGGCACTAAAATTCCATTTTAGCAGTAGTCATCCGCCTCTATTAGGAACAAAAAGTCGTCCTGAAACTGTATAATCAAGTAGACCTATTGACAAAGTTCAGAAGAGACACAAAATTAAAGACAAACCGTTAGACTGAAGGAGACTCTTATGCAATTTATTAAACGAATTTTTTTATTCTTGCTAACCAACATTCTTGTGGTGGTAACAATTGGGATTGCCTGGACATTGATTTCTTCATTCTTTGGACTTGATCGTGTCAGTAATTCGATGGTTTCACTATTGATTTATTGTTCGCTTTTTGGTTTTGGCGGCGCATTTATTTCACTATTGCTTTCCAAGTTTATGGCGAAATGGATGACCGGGGCCAAAGTAATTGATCCCAATACAAATGATCCAACTCTGAGGCATTTAGTTAGTCGCATTCATGAAATGGCAAGAAAAAGTGGCTTACCAAAACCCCCTGAAGTCGCTATTTATGATTCTGACGACGTGAATGCATTCGCAACCGGTCCCACTCGAGGAAGCGCTCTAGTTGCCGTTTCGACTGGCCTGCTGAACGCCATGAGTGAAAATGAAGTAGACGGAGTTCTTGGCCATGAGATTGCTCATATTGCTAATGGTGATATGGTGACTCTTACGCTTGTTACCGGAGTTGTAAACACGTTTGCTTTTTTCTTTTCCCGCGTTCTTGCTGGATTAATTGCTGGTCAGGTCGATGAAAAAATAAGGCCGATTGTTCGATTTGTAGTTACAATTATCGGCGATTTATTGTTTACGCTTCTAGGATCCATTGTTGTGAATTACTTTTCTAGACGCCGAGAATTTCGAGCTGATCTGGGAGGAGCAACCTATTCTGGCAAACAAAATATGATTGGTGCCTTACGACGCTTGCAATCGCTTTATGCAATTCCCGCAGGACCTAGCCAAGAAAAAGATATGATGGCGACGATGAAAATTTCAAATCGGAAAAATCAAGGAATTTTGGGTTTGTTTAAAACACATCCAGACATTGAGGACAGAATTCAAGCTTTACAAAGTGCCCGCATATAAATGGGGCTTTTGAGACTCGCAATTTTAGCAGCGGTAAGCTCTGTTCTGGCTTCCTGTACCTTTTCAAAAGATCATCAGAAAGTTTCAAGTGAGGTTAGCAACCTTCCGCCCAATGAATCTGAATCTAGTGATTTAAAATTGGTAACTAGTTGGGATGCCATGATTAAAGAACCCAGCCAAAATAGGAAATGGTGGTTGCAATTCTATTGGGCCCAAATGTATTTGAAAGATCATGATCAATTGGGCACGGCTTGCAAACTTTTAGAAGGCCTCTCTGCCGACAAGCGATTTCCATTGAACTCCTATTCAATCCTTTTACTAAAGAAAAACTGTCCTGCCAAGATGGGTATTGAAATCGATTTATCTGATAAACAAAAGTCAGTCTATATAAAGTGGTTGAAAGAGTTTGATTTGGTTCAAGCTCAAGCTGAAAATAATCAAAAACAAAAATTAGTATTACTTTTAGAAATGAATGCAGATGAAAAAGACCGTGCATTGAAAAAAGAAACCTACCTGAAATTACAGGGCGAAGCTAGGCGATTGAACGACACAAGTTTACAAAATTTGGTGCTCGCTGAGCTAAAGAAAGAATTTCCCCAATTTCAAGATGATGTGGCTAAAAATTATTATGAAATTAGCTTGGATCTTATAAAAGATAGATCCTTTGATAGCGCCCTCAAGCGCCTAAACGCGATTATTTCGTCACCTTCCAGCCGATCGGAACTGAAATATAAATCTTTTAAAACTGTCTTTCGGATATACAAAAGCACCCAGAATAAACCAGATCAGTGGAATTTAATCGAGCGATGGGGAAAATGGATTCAGTCTCAGAAAAAAACGACAGACTTTGATAATTGGCTTAACGAATGGGCCATTTTAAAAGCCCGTTGGCAGTGGACCAACGATCAAACTAACAAAGCGGTCTCGACATTACAAAGCTATTTGGCCAAATCAAAAAAGGACAGCTTAAGAGAAGAAGCATCCTATACCTTAGCGCGAATTTTTGATGAACGAAAAGATTATGAAAAGGCTAAATCCCTTTACAAAAAAAGCCATGACCAATCCCCGATTAAAAACACGTCTACAATAAAATCTAAGAACTCGCTATTTGAAAAAAATCTATGGAGTTTGGCCTGGCTTGAATATAAAAATGGAAAATACGAATCAGCAAGAGATGAACTTAAGGAAATTGTTGTAAAATTGGATGGTGATTCAGATGCTAAATATTTATATTGGCTGGCCCAATGCTATTTAAAATTAGGAAAAGAAGACCTATTCAAAGACGAGCTTTTAAAACTTCGTAAAAAAGAGCCTTTGTCGTTTTACACCCTGCTATCTTACAAGGATCTTAAAGAGCCAATTCCCCTGCTAAAGAAATCATCTTTAAGTAATAAACGCGAATTTTTGATTGAAAATCTGAAAAACACACTTTCGGAAAAAGAATATTTAGAAATCGTCTGGCTGATTAGCTTAGATCAAAGTGAAGTTCTTCAAGGCTGGGCTAAACTATTAGAAAAAGAAGTTCCGGACAACTATCTGCCCATTTTATTACTTTATTCCCAGTCTGGACAATTTCAAAACTTGCTAAATTCAGTTCAAAGTTTAAATAGTGATCAAAAAAACACGATCACGTATTCATTTCCAGAACTTTTGTTTCCAAAACCATTTTTTGAAGATGTTCAAAAAAACAGTCAGCTTAGATCAGTATCAATGAGCTTTATTTATTCCATAATGAGGCAAGAATCTGCGTTTAACCCCTATGCCCGAAGCCCCGTAGATGCGTTGGGCCTTTTGCAGCTTATGCCTAGCCTTGCCAAGCGATTAAGCGTCGGTGAGCCTGTTACCTTGCGCGATGAGTTCGATTTATACGATCCTAAAACAAATATTTTTCTTGGGACCAAAGAACTAAAGAATCTACTTACAACTCACCAAAATCGATATATCCCCTCAATTGCTGGCTACAACGCGTCCTCTGCCGTTTACAAAGGATGGGTTCAGTTCAGAAACCGTGAAAACGCTTTGGAGTTTATAGAAGAAATTCCATATGAAGAAACACGTACTTATATTAAATTGATTATTAGAAACATGATTTTTTATGAACGAATTTATTTCCAAACCCAACCGTTTGAATTTCCCGCCCTGTTGTTGGAAAAATAAAATCACCTTTTTTGCATTTTTTCTGCGTCAATACCGATGATACTTCGTTGCACCAGTCAAATCATCAATTGTTTCCTGGATATGCTCTTGATGAGATCTATTTCTTTCAACGACGTTTACAATGCTCTTTACTAAATCTAAAACGACTGATTCTTGACGAAATGTTGGCACAATAGTTAGTTGGGTTTTCGAGACTCGCTCATATTCGCTAGCAAGGCTATCAAGAGACCCCAATTGAAATCCTCCACCCGTATTTTTAACCAGCTCAGCTAGACTATTAAATACATAGTTGTCAAACCCATCCAATACCTCTGTATTGTTCATGAAAAAAACTTTAGTCCCCGCAGTAGTTGGCTCGACAATGTTTATGGGGCCACTTACAAAAGCAGAATCTGAAACATTCAGAATACCGGGCATGACACCCTCTAGATCATTTAAGACAATAAATTTTTTTCCTGTTTTATATTTCTGCGACCATTCTGAAATGTTAATTACCTCATACTCTGAATAGAGCCCGCCGGAAATCGTTTCATAATTGAGGCGATTTCCCCCGCTTTCAGAAATAAAAATTATATCTGGTTTTTTAGATAGCCTCAAAAACTCATCAACAAATGCGTTGGCAGAGGGTGCATTTTTTGAAGATATCATTGGTGATTTAAGATAAAGACTAAACACTGTTTGGTCATTTGGTATACCCAATCCAAGACGAAAAGAATTATGAGGAAAATTGCCAATCCCTGGATTTGCTAGTTTAACTTTGGGCATGGGCACATTTAAAGCTAGAGATTCCGTAAAAAAGCCTGTACTATCAGACAAAGCGATTTCAACTAGTCGCTTTCCTTTATGCTCGTCCCAAAATTTTTTTAAGTTTTCATAACGGGCCCAATAGTTCGCTTCAAATGTCTTGTACGAGCGCTCTACAATCTGAGCCCTTGGATACAATACTCTGACGATTTTTTCTATGTATTTGGCCGCTATATGACGTCCGATTGACATTGCCGGGGAGGCTAAACCATCGATGGTCAAAATAACATTTTCACCATCGCCGATTGAACTTCTTTTGCTTCGTGCTTTGAAATCTTTAATTATTTTTAACACTTCCATGGGTAGTACGGCCTCAAAACCGCTAGGAAGTTGCCTAAAATCGACCGGCAGACCTCGAAATTCAGGCGCAACTGGATTTGAATCCTTAGCGTGCCCTAAATTGGCTGACAAATGATAGAACTGAGGACATTCGCTAGCTCTAACTTCGCTGTCTGCCCCAATTGCTAGCGCCAGGATAAAAAATAAGAAAGAATTAGATTTAACACTTTTCACAGAGAACTAACAAGCAAAAAAAAAGCCAGAGTGGAGTTTCCTCCGCACTGGCTAAATAAAATATTAGTTATCGGCTTTGACTAGATTGTTTGACCAAGATTTGATTGTATTGACCAAACCTTCTTTGGCTTCAGAGAATTGAACTCCGTAGGCCTGATTGGCTTCTGACCAAACAACGCGTCCTTCAACTTCGAGAACAGCGCCATCTGGGCCTTTGATCTGCATAGTTAACGAGCCGCCTTTTTCTAGCATTTCATCAACATTAAAGCTGACTCCGCCAACAGATATCGAATTCATTTGAGCGACTAATTCGCGACCGCCAATATTAACTTTAATATCAGATTTCATCACAAAGCGATCATGTTTACGTCTAGAAGCTGGTTTTCGTGTTCGCAAGAATACATAGTAGGCGACCGGCATGGAAAGCATCAAAATTAATGATACCACATTGATTGGACTCATTCCCGTCGGTCCACTGCCGCTGCCAAATTGTTTCATGACTGCGGAACTTACGAGTCCACAGCCACCACTCGATTTTGGCGACGAGGACTGAGCTTCCGCCGCAGGTTCTCGGCCCGCCTCATAGCTCGGTTTGAAATCGGGTTGCGCAGCTAACGTTTTAGTATTTGATTTCGCTTGCGAAACTAAATTGTACTCATCAACGCGGGCACCCGTTTGAACTTTCCCAGCCAATGTTCCCACTTGAGCAGATGACGCCATAATTAAATTTTTCAATTGATAGCCCGTTAATGCTGGTGCTTCACGCAGTGCCATCGCAGCAATTCCGGCAACAAATGGAGCGGCCATTGAGGTGCCTGACATCGAGCCAAACATATTTCCTGGCAACGATGAATAAATATAAACTCCAGGGCTAGATATTTGGACTGAGTTTACGCCGTAATTTGAAAATGAAGCGAGACGATCGGTGTCACTAGAAGCCGCCACACTGATATTACTTGGAACTACGTAGTTTGCGGGATACATCTCGGTACTGTCGTTGTTTTTTGCGCTATTTCCAGCTGCTGAAACAATCAGAACTTGATGTTGATAAGCATAAGAAAGTGCCTCTAACAAGGCACTAGAATAACCTGGGCCGCCCCAAGAGTTATTAATAATACGAGCTCCATTATTAACTGCATAATATATAGCTTTAACTGCATTCGATGTTGAACCTGCGCCTTGGTTATCCAAAAATTTCAATGGCATAATTTGAATTTTCGACTGGTCCAACTGGGCCGCAAATATATCTATACCAGCACCGACAACAATTCCAGCAACATGGGTTCCATGACCTTCATCATCTGTAAATTGAGCCGAGTTGTTAATAAAGTTCCAACCACTAATATCATCTATATAACCATTTTGATCGTCATCAATTCCATTAGCGGGAATTTCTTTAGGATTAATCCAAAGAGCATTCGATTTTTTAAACAAATCGTGATTCCCGTCCAGACCAGTATCTACAATAGCCACGATTGGGCGATTATTTGGATTGGCCGCTGTCGCCTGCGCCCATGCTTGCTCGACATGCACACTAGAATAGTTCTGACTAAAAGAAATAGAAGATTGGGCGGCCACATCGGCCATTGATAACCGATCGACAACTTCACCCGGACGCGATTCATCTGCTTTTTCAAAAATATAATTTGGTTCTACAAACAAAACTTCGGGATCATTTTTGATATCATCAAGGGCTTTTTCTTGACCTGGTTTAAGTGCAAAATGAAGCATGTTCATTTCAGGAAATGCCGCTTTTAAACTGACTTTGCCAGATATTTTACTAATGACATTTGAGGCTCCCATATCTAGGCGATACTTAATTATATATTCACCAGGTACAACCTTGGGTGTCTGGGCCTGCGTAACCGCAGAAATCAAAAATAGAGAAAGGCTCAGATACAATTTTCCAACAGACGTACTTTTTACTGTCACATAGCCTCCAGTTGCTTGTCCCCCAATTAATCGGACGTAGGTCTAGATCTCTTTAGAACTTTTATGATACAATTTCTCCCAAAATCCGAGGGCGGAACCCAACTAGTGAGAGTTCGGGTCATCGTCTCAAAGTGATATATTTAAATGGGTTTTTATGAGATGCTTTAAAAAATATTTTGATTGGATCACCTGATTATG
>JAYTTH010000411.1:0-15824 GCA_043745515.1 Pseudobdellovibrionaceae bacterium
AGTCAGCAGACTTTATTTTGCAACTATCTTTCGGATCTTAGTCAGGAACCTCATTTGGCTTTGCATGGAATTGGCGTGATTCAAAGTCTAATTCAAGGCTCGCCGACTTATTTTATTCCACCTAAGCAACAGACTGCTTCAGAGCTAATATCGGTCCTAAAAGACCACGCAATTTCAACTCTGTCGTTGCAACCTGGACTTCTTGATTCGTTTGTTAGTGAAATGAACAGATCGGGAACCAAAATTCCTTCTTTGAAATTCATAGTTACTGGTGGAGCGGCTCTGCCTAAATGGCTTATCACTGATTGTTTGAATCAGCTTCCACAATCACTATTAATTAGTACCTACGCCAGCACCGAATGCGAACCAATGAGTTTTTTAGGGTTTAGTGTTGATACGATGTTAAGTACCCATTTTCCTATAATTCAGCTAAAAGACTATCCCGATGGCCTTGGCTATCCTGTTGGACCACTGATTTCAGAACTCCAAAGTCAGAAAAAATACAGCACCTCGAAAAATGGATTCTTTGAATTTAGTCTTCAAGGCGCAAATTGTGTTTCCAACGGTGAGGACTATCGCTCAGGTGATATCTTATATGAAGAAGGAAATTTACTTTTCTATTGTGGTCGTGTGAATGAACAAATTGACGGCTATCCGACAGGCCTGGCTGAAGATAGGCTTGAAAGACAACCCTACGTAAAAAGAGCCGCAATTAAAAAAAGAGATGATTTATTTGTAGTCTATTTGGAACTTAAGACGGGATGCACATTTCCAAGCGCCGACAAAGTTCTACTTTCAGAAGAAATAAATGAAAGTCTTGGCTGCAAAAAAAGGCATAAAAAAGTCGAATTTAAAATAATTTCAAAAATGCCGGTCGACCCGCGCCACCTTTGGAAAATCCAACGTCGCAAATTAAAGAGTTAGTTCGAATAATCCATATTCATAATGTTTTTTAGACATATCATGAAAATGCCCGTCAACGCGACTTCCCTGAATAGTTAAACACGCTAAGCAATACTTATATTTTCCAACGAGCGCATAAAAACACTGCGACATTAATGCCATAGAAGCGAAGCCTTTAAATCGATGGGCCTTTTTAACCCCAAGAGCTTTGAATAAAACGCGATCTGGTCGAGCTTTATCTTTTAGGCATAAATTAAAGCCTACGCAGTCTCCGCCGGGGCTGATCATCAAACAGGAACCAGATTCTTGAATATTTTCAGCGTATCGGCGTTTTACCAGATCCAAAAACTGATCATCTGAGATAGGCGCATAGAGAAAATTAGAACTAAAAATTTCGTGAATAATTTGATGAAGTGCCTTATAGTTGGCTAATAGTTTAGAGGTGGTGAGCTGTTCTAAACGATAACCTTTTAAATACATCCAAATCCTGACTAATAAGCCGGGCCCACCGAGCCACAATATAAGCAAACGCTGAGCAATTTTAAACTCATGAGAAAAATACTTTTTAACAATTTTAAAACCTGCTTTTTCGAAAACGTGTAAAAATATTTCAGAGTTTTGTGGCTCACCAATATAGCTCGATTCATCAAAATAATTCATCTTAAGTCGGTAATCAAAAAAGGTAGAATCATTAAGTGGCCCGACAAGTTTACTCTTACCTTCTTTTGCAGCCCGAATTTTCAATTTTTCAAGCAAAAACGCAAAATCATCTAGCTTGTTAATATGAAGTTCCCCAAAAAAAAGAGTCGGCCCCACGTCGAACTCCAAAGTTGAATCCAGAAAACTCGTTAAAGAACTCTGTCCAGTTTTGTGAATTTCTTTTCTGTTTATCTCCATAGCCAGCACACAATTGGAGTCAAATAGGCAAACAAAGCGGCAAGCGCAACAGATTGTTCATTTTTCTTTCTATTTTTTGGTGTCGGCAGCAGGTAAAAAGACCTCAATGAAAGAAGACTTATCACAAGCAGCGGTAGGCCCATCAAACTATAAACCCAATTTGAGATATCCAGTATTCGAAATAAAAACCAAATTACAATATGGGTAACGATCAGAGACAGCGCGATCACAACTAACGATTGGTTGACCCCAAAAATTTGAGAGTAACTTTTATCATTGGCTTTTTCTTCTTCTGGCGCTTTTGTTTTTCGGGCAATTTCGTAAAGCCATCCCGTCAATAAACTCAAAAATAAAGAAAGCAAAACCGGCGAAGACCAAATGAATTGAGGATTTGCCAATGAAATACAAGCAAGAAATAATATTGGCGTAATTAATAAATGAGACAAACCATAGATTAAAAACCGTTTTTTTAGCCACTCTTTTGCGAAAAACTCTTTAGTCATCAACACAGTCCAAATCCAAAGGAAAAGAAAAAGAACCAAAACACGAAAATTCCAATCGAATTTAAAAAATATATACCCAAATCCAATCCATTCGACCAGAAAAGCTAGCCAGCCCAACTGCCTAATTTCACTCAGTGTGAATATTCCTTTTTGCAGAATTCTATCAGGGTAGTTAATTTTGTCAGATTCATAGTCTTTGTGTTCATCAAACACACGCAATAAAAAAAGATGCATCATAGGGACTAAACTGGCTGCTATTTCTTTTAAATATCCAAAATTAATGTCCGTTTCCATCTGTCCAGAAACGGACTTTGCCAGTAAATAGATAAATACGCCAGATACGAAATTAACAATTGGAAATCGTTCATTGAGCCAAGGCCTAAGTCGTTGTCTATAGGTCATATTGCTATTTATCATATATCTTAAACCTATAAAGTCGAGTGAGATCAGTATCCATTGCCCAAACTTCTAAACTTCTATTTCTATTTGAATCTAGAGTTGCATTTAGTTCGGGATGATTTCTAAATGTGCGAATTACAACTCGCCGACAGGTGCAATTCACTAAAGCGTCGGATAGCATTTTTATTTCAGCTATGGACAAATAGCTCAATACATCTGAACAGGACCAAAAATCGGCCTTAATTTTTTTAAAAGCGTCTGTCAGGCCGATGAGTTCAAATTCAATTTTTCCCCGATAATTTTTAATGAGGTTAAATTTATCTTTACTCAATACAGAATCAATGCCCTCTTTGTATTTAACATATCCCAAAAAAAATAGTTGGTGCAATGTGCTTTGTTTTAAATTCGGCGACGAAATAATCCAGTCGATACCTTGTATTAAAAATTCTCCCAGTGAAAGTCCTACTTGAGACGGCATATGGCCCTTATATAGAAAGCGATTAAAAATCGAAGGTCTTGCTATGATATTGAGTAACCACTGAAGCTTTCTTTTAGGCCAAGTCGGTTTAATTGAAGGGCTTTGATAAACTTCCGCATCAAAATCAAAATCCAAGAAAAATCGAACAATCTTTGCGATCTTAATTACAAACGATTCCCACCGACCCGAATAAAAAATTCCTCGCTCTAACATTTCAAAATTCATTTCCTTCAAAAACGAATTTTCAGATTTACCCTCTAAAAGTTGATTTCTAATTTTAACTTTCTCGCTCAAATCACAGTGTAAAAAACCAAATAATTTCAAATAGTCGGCATAGGAAAGACTTTTTATAGCCTCAAGTTGAAATTGAGCATAATCGAGCTGAGTCTGTGATATATCGAAAAGAGTTAGTTCTTTCACGTCAGGCCTTAGTAAATTGAAGGCGCGCAATCCAGAACCGCAGACAGCAGCAATTGACTGAAAATCTCGAGACAGTTCAACTTCAATTTGAAAGTCTTCATTTGCTAAACTATAATTAAAGCCTTGAAAATATTTTGATCCCAATGTTACCTTTGAAACAAAGTTTAAGATTGTTCGAGGATAAGTCAATGTGGCATTTTACAACTCATGTTAAAGAAGCAATTCAGCTGAATAAAAGCCGGTGGCAATTCTATAAAAACCAGATGACACAATCCGGTCATTCGTCTGAAGTGCCAACTCTTAACTCCGTATTCTTTAAACTCATTTTTTCTGAACGCCTTACGTTGTTGTTTTCTTGGTTCTATGATTGGCGGTGCCCGGTAGGAATGTCGATGTCATTCGAGGAAATCCGACCTAAGGGCGATCTAGAGGGAAGGCCGGACGCTTTTTTTCTAGATGCCAAAACCAACGTTTTCGTTCCACAAATTAAGCAGGCACTAAAAAATAATGATTTCACAGGATTGAATCAGCTATTAAATGGATTACTGGCAACGCTAGCAAACCCCCGCCACAATTGCATGTTAAGACACCTTGTTGAGTCTATGCTACGCGCCCTATGGGTATACGAGCATGGAGAGCTATCAGAGAAAGAAAAATCAATTTATTGGCACTATCTGAATGGACATGCATTGTTCTTTAAAGATGGGGATCGGCTAGATAAATTTGCGTTTGCCGTTCAAAAATTGGGTGTTCCTATACTGCAACTTGAGTTACCGCATATTCCTCAAACACCTAAAAAATAAGGATCGTGAGAATTTATAATTCGACATTCCATTTTAGATAGATTTAATACTCTGATTCGATCTAAATTCAGGATTCTTTGTTCTTGATCTACTGCCATAAACGTAGCGAGCGCTTCCGACAAAATGCTTCGTTCTGACATATTTACGTTTAAATCATCATTGAAGTAAAATGAATCGCCAGCATGCAAAAGCCACTTATCTGCGGTTCTTATGGCCAAACCAGAATGGCCTGCCGTGTGACCAAAAAGTGGAATTGCTAAAACCTGATCAGTGAATACAAGCGGCATTTTTACCGAGTCAAAACCAAACCACGACTCGCCAGAATCCCCAAGACACGTAATCTGCGAATCTTTCCAGAGCTGGGATTGAAATCTCAATCTAAATTTAGCAGATAGGTTTACTCGTTTTAAAAAATCAACTTCTTTTAAGTGTAGATATACTTTAGCCCAAGGAAAATCAGCTAATCCACCGACATGATCATGATCTAGGTGAGTAATAAAAATATGTTCAATATCGCGAGGATTGAAACCAAGCCTTTTGATTTCGGACGTGGCCGTTCGTAAGGGATCTCCGTCTGTTTTAAAAAGAAATCTTCGAAACGAGTTTTCTACAAATTGTTTTGAAACGCCAGTGTCCACTAGTGCTAACGAGTTGTCCAATTCAAGCAAAAGACAATGACAGCACATTTGGCGATTGATTTTTTCAAGATCAAGTCCTCGCATTTCGGGCATGGAACAATTTAGATGGTGAACTTTAATCATAGAACAAGTTCTTTCCACAAATTGATTATTCCATAGGTGACGTGCCCTTTTTCAATACCAATAGGCCGCTCCCTATGAAGCGCCGGCAGTGCATACCAGGACTTCTTTGGAAACAAATGATGTTCTAAATGGTAGTTCACATTGTACGGAGATAGAAACCATTTTGTAAAAAAACTAAATACGATTGTGCGAGTGGGCTCTTTAGTCGTAACAGAGGAATGCTCGCAAATAGTTCGCCAATAATTTAGCAAAGGAAGCACAGTAAATATCGGGCAGAGCCACAGCATTAGGAACCATTTAAGGGCTCCGGCAAAATACAATCCACCGATCATAAAACTAAGCAAAATGGAAATCAAAACCGATTTCATTTTGCGTTTTTGCTGCCCCTGACTATTTCGGGTGACGTCTTTCAAATTTAGAACTATTCCGTAACCAAAAAATATTTTTACTAGCTCCCAAGCAAAGACTCCATTTGTTTTCTTAGGAAAGACGAAAACAGGTTCACCGAGCTTTCGCGTAAAGGTCGGATCCTTTTCAGTTAAACTGTATTGATGGTGAAGGATATGACTGGTTCGATAGGAAGATAGAGAAATTAAAAAAGGGGAGCAAAGAAAAACCTGTGCTATAAAATCGTTCCACTTTTGCGAGGTAAATAAATTAAGATGAGCCGCTTCATGCATCAATATCCCCAAAGCATGAAAGCGAGAACCAATTATAAATACGCTTAGTATTGTAAAAAGCATCGACTCAAAACGAATGTTCGAATAAATAAAAAAAGCGATTATTGTCCATTCAACGATAATCGCTATAGCATTTACTGTATTCTTAAAATTCATTCCTCTATACTAGCAAATCAAAGGAAAAATTAAGAGCCCTTTTTTTCTGGCGACTGCCCATTTCACGTTTCTTAGCGCAGTCTAGACAAAAGTCTATTTTCTAACAAATCGAGTCTTTTTAAGAGTCGGCATTCCGTTTTCAGTTTTTACACTGACTTTTAACGTCGCTTTGGCTCCCATAGATTCTGCGCGAATATCTATGGCCACAATTCTGTCGCCATTGTGATCTAAGTCTGCCTGAAGATCAGAATCAACAGAACCTGTGTTGTCTAACCCATAGATTGGATATTTTTCACCGTTTGCGGTGTGTACATAGGCTTCATGAATTTCAACCGAAGATTTGAGAACATAAATATGCAATTGTGAAACAACCATCGGATTAGTTAGGGTCACTCGCAACCACTCGCCGTTTGTTTTTCGAGTCACGTCTTTAAATACTACACTGGCTTCGCCACGTCGTGCTTCACGAGCTCGCTCTTCGCGCTGAGCTTCAAGTTCGGCAGCTTGCCTAGCCAACTCTGCACGCTGAGCAGCTAACTGATCTTGAAGTTCTTGATTTCGAATTCGTTGCGCTTCTGCTTGTTGTTGTTCCCGAACGATTCGATCTTGCTCTTGCTGCTGTCGAATTCGATCTTGATGAGCGAATTCTTCTTGTCTGCGATTTTCTTCGTCACGACGATCTCTATCTTCACGATCACGTTGAGCTTGTTCACGTTGACGTTGCTCGCGATCTAAACGATCTCTTTCGTTGCGCTCTACTTGCCTAGCGCGTTCACGCTCGAGCTGATCACGCTCTTCACGTTCAATTTCTTTTGCACGTTCAAAGCTAATACCGCCCGTGTTAGAATCGTTGCCAGGTCGTGGTGACTCATGATCCGGCGTGGGTTTTACAAAATTATTATCTCGCGGCGGCGGATTTTCAGGGCGGGGCGATTGTCTTTCTCTTAGCTTTGCACCTTCAAATCGTGCGTCCGATTGGCTATCTGCCAATGCATAGGTCGTAGGAATTAGGGTAGCAATAATTAAGACACTCGATACCTGTTTGTATAAATTTTTTAGAAACATTTTTTCTCCTCGGTGATGTAAAAACAGGGACAGAGTGCACCTGCGTTTTTTTTGTATTGCGAGAACGAGTCCAAGTTTGAAAACTAATTTATTTATATCTGAGAACAAAAAAGTGTCGATTAGACTCCAAAAATCTTAAAGATCACAAATGACGCGGCCGGCTGGTTTTATTTATCTAGAGACGACTTCAAGTTGAATTGTACAAGAATTTTTTGAAGCTCAAATTGTTTTAAATATTTTTCATATTCCACTTTGCTAATCAAATAGAAATAGCAATTGATCTAAAATCATCCTAGATTCCTGTCTTTCGCTCAAAAGACAAAGGATACATTATGGAATGGATTTCAAACTTAGCCACTATTTTTTTAGGCCAATTAAAATTCCTATTTTTGTCTGAAGATAGTCGGCTTTGGTGGGCGTGGATTCTGGTTACCTACCCTGTTTTTGGAATGTTCGTTGGCTTTTTAGAAATGCGTCGAGCACAGAAACCAATTACGCTTAGGGGCCTATGGCAGTTTGTATTTCCATCAAAAATTTACAAAAGTGCCTCTTTTAGAAATGATATTTTAATCGTTTTAGCATTGTATATCGGATATTCGATTGTATTGGGATTGTTTTCAAGCCTGGAAGCGAAATCCATTATTGGACAAATGATTGGAGCATTCAAGTCAGATAGGATTACTACAAGTTTTGCAGGTCCTTTAAAAGGTTCTGTTGCCTCTAGTCTGCCCGTTCATTTATTTTTTACCTTTCTTGTTATCGTGGCGTACGATTTTGGTTTCACTATGTTACATTTCGCCTTTCATCGAGTCCCGTTTCTTTGGAACTTACATAAGGTTCACCACTCGGCCGAGCATTTAACTCCACTGACAGTGGCACGATTTCATTTAGGCGAATACGTTCTTCAGAAAATTTCCGAAGGACTTACTTTGGGTTTAATATTTGGTATTTTCTTTTACTTGTTACCCGAATCGATCAATATCTATAAAGTCTTTGGGCTATCAATTTTTGGAATTTTGTTTTCTTCGATTGGCGTTTTTAGGCATTCACATATATGGATTTCCTATGGACCATTGGATTATATCTTTTGCAGTCCCGCCATGCACCAAATTCACCACAGCACTGAAGCCCGTCATCTAGATAAAAATTTTTCTCAAATATTTTCGCTTTGGGATCGCCTTTTGGGATCATTGTATGTTCCAAAAGAAAAAGAAATTTTTAACGTGGGCCTAGCTAACGAAAAAGATTGGAATAGTGGCAGCTGGAAAAAATTTATGGGAATACACCTTAAAAGTTAAAGCTATAATATCGCCGACACATAAATCCAGTATCCAATCCAGCGCGGGATTTTAGATAATTAGAAAGTATTGAATCTAATTTAGAAGCCCGAACTTTACCCCAAAAAATGTCACCATCGGGGTCAATTTCCCCATTAGGTAATTTATTAGACCTTAAGTTTCCAAGCAAACCATATTGAAGTAAAATGGGCAACGCTTTCACACCACCGACTGCCATAAATCGACGCCTCACGAGATCGGGAATTGTAGGATGAACTCGCACCACAATAGTAGGGTCATCATTACCGCCGTTAAGCCCATAAGGCGCGAAATAGTCCATCGTTACAAGAACAAGGTTTACTTTCTTTCCATTGCGTTCAAGCATTCGAATTGGTCCATTATCTCTGAAAGGGCCGTCCCGAACAGGCGAAGCCGCATTATCTTTGGCCGGACGCATACCCTGGGGAAATAAAACGTAAGATCGAACACTCGTAAAATCATCTATATCTCTCATTTTTTCGACTGGATCCACTGGATTAGGATTATTTCTAGTTCCAACTACTACTACGCCATGATTTTCATTCAATGCTTTGATAAGATCTGGCGCCACATTTTCAGGAACAAAATTTCCAGCAGCTACAAACATAACTGACTTGTTCAAGCCCAGATGCGCAATTCCGTTGATATCAATTTCTGCGTTACCGTGATTAGGAAGTATTAGATTAACAGTTTCCGAATCATCACCTGTGGGCAAGTTTTCGCGCCCAATAACTACAACTTTTTCACCTTTAAAGACTCCGAATATTCGAGCGCCATAATTGATAGCCGTTGTAACAGGAACATTCCATCGATTTGGTTGAAGTTTTAATAGAGTGCTTGAAGCAATTCGCGCGGCGGCAGGCATGGCAGCTGTTCCAAATACTCTTAACTTGTCTTTCATCGCTGTGACAAACGGATTGGGCTTTTTATCTTTTCCCAAACTATCGAATCGATGAATCTGTCCAATTGTGGAACGCACTTTACCGATAAACTTATTAAATGGTGTGACTCGATGAATATCTTTGGCCTGTCCATATTGGAACTTATTGGCCAAATAGTCGTCCTTATACTTAATTATTTCCTGATATGAATTTTTTAAAATTTCTAAACCGGGACCACCAACAGGGCTCTGGCGTAAATATTCGATTTCCAATCTTAATAACTTTAGCCCAACAGCAATTTCCAAATCCTGAGAGTCCCGATCATATTTTTCAAATTGAGCAATAAAATCTCCGGCCATTTGAACCCCAACATTTACCAAATTAAGCAGACTCTTAAATTCATTGGACCGACCAAGTAACTTTCCTGGGGGTATCGAGGTACCTCGATTTAACATGGCCTGCTCGCCGATCGGTAAAAGTTCTGAACGTCTTAGAAACTCCGCCATAAATTCTTCGGCATTGTACCCTTGGCTCTCGACATGCTTTTTGTTTTCAAATAACCGAGTTTCTTCACGGATAATATCGGACATAGCATCTTGAATACGATTTTCCATCGCCCGATTCTGCTTCGACAATTCTTCAAGCGACACTTCAAATGGCGACTGCAATTCGGCAGGAACAAGATAATTGAGATCAATCAAGAACTCGCCTTGAGCCCAAATACTTGAATAAAAAATCAAGATTCCCAGGATAAAACTGAGTTTAATTTTCCAGATCATATTTTCGCCCATATCGTCATGTAGATCTTAATTGCGAAAGCTATTCCATGCTATAGGCTGCCCAATCTATTTAACCCAGGAAATGCCTAAAAGGACCGTAGTTGGAGAATACAGAATCGATGCACTGACTAAAAAAATGACAGCTGGAGGCTGCTTTTTAATCAATCTCGTTCGTCAAATTTGAAACCGGTCATTACTGTTTCTTCTTCTGCCTCTTTAAGATAGGTTTTGATTTTACGAAACGTCCTTCCATCACTTGGAGTTACAAAACTTATAGCGGTCCCGACCCGGCCCGCACGTGCTGTTCTGCCAATACGATGAAGAAAATCCTCGAATTTATAGGGCAAATCAAAATTAACCACATGATTGACATGGGGAATATCTAGTCCGCGCGCTAATAAATCAGTGGTTACCATTATTTGAATTTTCTTTTCACGAAAATCTCGCAATACTCGATTTCGATGACCTGCATTCATATCTCCATGGACAAAATCACTAGAAAATTCTTTATGGGCTAAAAAGTTTCCCACTAAAACACAGCTTTCTTGGCTATCAGTAAATACAATGACGCCGTCTTTCATTTTTTTTACTTCATCCAATAATCGATTATTTTTCTGAGCGTGGGATAAAAACAAAATCTTTTGTTTCAAGCTCGAAACCGGAGTCTCTGCGGCTTTTGAACGAATCAAAAAGGCATTAGGTCGCAAAAATATTTGAGCAATTGGTTCTGCCCACTTGCCAAAGCTTGCAGCAAACATCCAGGTTTGACGTTCGCCCCGAAGCGTACTTTGCATAAATCGCAATTGCGGCTCAAATCCCATTTCCAACATTCGATCAGCTTCATCTATTACCAAAATCTCTAAGCCTTTTAGCAACAATTTATTCGTTCGAAGATGGTCGTTAATTCGTCCAGGAGTAGCAACAATTATCCTGGGATTTTTTTTTAATTGGCTTGTCTGCTCGTTCATTGTTTTGGGCGATGAACCTGGTGCGACCAAGCAGACCGATAAAGGTAGCTCTTTGGTTAGCTCTAAAAACACGCGATACACCTGTTCCGCTGTTTCACGGCTAGTCGACAATACCAACGCCCGTGCCTCTTTCTTCTGGGCGAGTAACGTCATTACGGATGCTACATAGGCTAATGTTTTACCGCTACCAGTTTGGGCAACACCAATTAAATCGTTGCTCTTTAAGGCTACTGGAATGGATTCACTTTGAATTGGGGTCGGTGTTTCCCAGCCTGATTTGGCTATGGCAGTTAGCAATGAAGGATGAAGTCCCATGTCTGCAAATTGAGATACCGTTACCTCTGAACTTAAAAATTCCAAACTGTCTCCCGCGTTTTCCTGAATCTCTTATAAAGGAAATTGCCTAAAATTGCAAATTGTGAACAAACCAACTGCCAGACGCTGCCCGAAATGAATTAGTTACATTTGTTAAACTAGACAAACCGAATGTATATGGAAAATCATCCCATTTGGCGCGACAAAAGTGATATGATAGCCTTTATTTAACTAGCAAGTGTTTATTTAATCTTAACCATTTTGTGATCGTCAACGTAACTAGTGAGCTCAAGATCTTGCTTTTCCGAAACCGCTTGAATTTTTTTAATGGTATCCGCGATTCGCCACAATGAATCGGTAATTTTCTTGTAAGTTACATCATCAATATTTTTTTGGATGGATGATACCAACCCAAGGCAAATCGTAAGAGGATTGTTTAATTCGTGATGATAGGTTGTCACCATAGCATTTATCGCTTGGATTTTTTCCAATTGCGACACTTTTTTAGAGAGGTTAGTAATTTGCAATTGAACTTGGATTCTAGAAACCGCAACGGCAATATCAACAGGCTTCGTAATGTAATCATTGGCTCCTAAATTTAAAGATTGCACAATCTGTTCTGAGCCACTATTTCCGGTCACCATAATTATGGGGAGCACTATCGAGGAAAACCGATGTCTGAGTTGGGTTAAAACCGTATTTCCATTTTCACTATTAAGCCTTATATCTAGCAACAAAATATCTGGCAACCCTTTGTCTAAGCTTTTGACAAGATCCACGCTTGTTGCAAACGTGGCCACGTCAAAGCCTTCCTCTGAAAATCTATCTTTTAAAAGCTGCCGATCAAATCGACTGTCATCTAAGATAACCATTTTTACAAGTTTCGACGATTCCATTCTAGATTATCGGAAAAAGAAGTTTTATATTTAAGGCCAGAGACGGATTTATTTAGAAATCCAAATTCCAAAAACCCCATTCTTTGGTCCAGTGTAACCTTTGAAAAATATAGGTGTATTCCCTTTAGACACTAGGCCTGAAAAAAATATCACCCATTAGAATTTGATTTTGTAACATTCAAAAGTTGTTCTATAACCAAGCAAACTAAACAAGGAACCAATTATGAAAACAATATGTATTTCGGTTATTTTTGGAATGTTATCAATGTCTCAAAGTCTTTTTGCCCATAGTCTTGAGTGCATCGGAGCGAATGTAGCACTACACTATTCATTTTCCCAGAATGATGGCGGTGCCGCGATGAAATCTTCAGAAGATCTTGTTGTAAACCGGGTTGTACTTATTAAATCCCAGCCGCCTCAAGGTGTTATTTCCAAGTTGGCTCAATTCCAGATTGTTAAAAAATCAACTCCAAAAGTAACGAGCCAAGGTTTTCAAAGAACGTCAACTTTCACAGCAATAGCCAACGTAACGATGCTAAGTGGAACCAATCCGTTGTCTGCGTATGCAGTTAACTGCAAAGAAATCGTTTACACGGGACCGCCACGACCTTAATTTAAACGTTATAATTTTAGACTTTTGACTGAATCTAGAAATCAAATTGAAAATTGAAAAACAGAATGCCTATGCCGCCGCCAAAAATTGTGGCGCTGGCATCGCGAGGGTCTACGGTGTGAATATCTTGATGATGAGCATCGTAGGCGTATTCCTTCAAAAGTGCCACAGCAATCGTTGTGACCAATCCTACCAAAGCCGCCTGATTTCGAGTCAAATCAAATCGATAGTAGGCAAAAATACTTGCACACGATGCTATTAACGATCCAATCGTCGCATGCAGAAATTTATCGTGTTCCCCCGTGTATATTTTCTTTGCTAAAATTCCAGACGCCAATGTCGCTGCCGCTACTTCAACAAGGAGATCGACCCCTTTACGAACACTTATTGACTTGTCTTTGCCCTCTGCAGGACCCGCTGCTAGAGTGTGAATTTGCAAATCTTTTAACTGGTCATTTTGATTCACTGTCACCATAAACTGAACCGTTTGAACTGTATCATCGACGTTTTGATTGACATCACATTGAAAGACGAACTGAGTTGAAAGCAGAGAATTGACTACGGTCACCTGACGTCTAAGGTCCATATTAGATGGTTGATCTCGACAAGATGAAAGAAAAAAAGTGTCTGCTGCTATTGTATCTTGTGGCAAGCTTTGTTCAGTTCGAATCAGGTAACCACCGCTATTTCTTACTATTTTAGAAATTTTGTAAATTTGATTTTCATATTCGAACCTTGCGGTCTGTCGATCATAAATTTTATTTTTTAAATCTTCGGCACGAACACTAAACCCAGTTGTTAAAATGGTCACTAACACGGTCCAAATCAAAGTCTTCATAAATCTCCCTACAAATATAGACAAGTATATTCGGGGGCGTTAAAAAAATAAGTCCAGTAACTAAAACCTGGCCTCTTAATTAGTAATTTCCATTTTATGTAGAGTCGTTGCAGACCATTTTTTGCTAAACTGACGAATCCGTTGCGCTGTATTTGAAATTTCCCTTTCAATGAGTTCATTTTGTTTAATAAATTTAATCAACTCTCTAAGTTCCTTTGTAAATAGCGTGCCGGGACTGTCATTCATTTCAACCACTAAACCTGCTTTTGTGTATGTTTCGCGAAGCAAAATGTAATCCTGTCCCCAGCCGATCATTTTGTTAATAATTTGATCGTCCTGCCAATATTTATCAAAATGAGGAGTTATAAAGGCTATTTCTTCCACGGTATCTATTGTATTTCCTTTTTCAAAAACAAGTTTTCCATTGAAATCATAACTGAGGCGCCAAAAGGATTTAGTTCTTCCAAAAATTGCCATGGGACTGGCAAAATCATGGGTCCAGACTTTGGAGTCCCTTTGACGGTGAGATCGATTATCAAATGTGGAAGCATAATGTTCCACACTCGAAGGAGCTCCAGAGAGCAGTTCGATGGCTTCGCCGGCGCCAGAGTTCACAACGGTTCCATTTTCACTAAGCCAGCCACTCATTCCTCTTTGGTAGAGGCGCGATCCCTTTGTCCTTGGAATTCGAAATCCAGTTTTAATCCAGGTATTAGGCGCTGCCGAAAATAAAGTTTGAACTAAGCCAGCAAGGTCGGGCCTAAGTATTTGACGTTGATGACCAATGTATATGTCAAGACAAGTCTGAGCTTCAGCCGAGCCAATTGAAATGAAAAATAGAATGATAAAAGACCTTACAAAAAGATTAAAATGATGAATTTGAAACTCCTTTTCACTTTATTTACAAAAATACCTATCAAAATAATTTTAATTCTTTGGGACGAGCTAACCAAACTTTTGAAGATTGAATATCGTAAATGTAGTACTCGCCTTTATCGGTAGTAACCAAAATTAATTGTTTTCGGTAGTTCATTTGGGCATTTACTAGCCTGGTTGCTGTTGTCAAAGGGGATCCAAACCAACTATATTCACTGCTATAGGTGCCACTTTGATTGAGTTCCATTTTTCCATTTTCTTGGCGAATCGAAAAGACAACCAATTCTTGATTTCGATTTTCAGTAAGTACGGCAACTGAACCAGTATCTTTGCCAAAACTTATCGAGTTAATAATTCGATTCGCGATCGGCAAAGCCCTTTTCACAAACGATTTAGCTGCCATACCTATTTGATTTAGATCCACTGCAATCAGCTGCCCTTCTGTCACTAAAATCAATATCCGTCCGTCTTCACTGAGCCGAGCCTTTAGAATTTTATCCGCAGTGATAGGCTGCGAGCCTAAGTTTTCTTCCCTAATAGTTGATACTATTTTTGTTTTGGCGTCATAGCGGTTCCATTTTAAATGTCCAAGCTCAGACCGTTCGACTTGCCAAGCTCCCCATTGAGTGACAAGAGTTGCTATCGATCGCCCATCATAATATTTTCGGCAAAGGGGATTGCAAAATGCACCTTGAAAAGAAGCAAAAAAAAGCAATACGACTGTCCAAAAAGTGTTCATTCAATATCCTCTAGTCGATTTAAAATCGATTTCATAATTCAACTTTTTAACCATCAAAAATAGGTCCATTGTTGCCTTTAAGTAACAGAAGAATCTCGACTTCAGTCGTAACTGTATAAATAGTTCTGCAATTCCATCACGCACAGGGGTAATCTTTATTTATGGGGGCAATAATATGAAGGCACTTTTAAGTACTTTAATTGGATTGATGATTTCGACAGTCGCACACGCAGGATTCATGGCTGAACCTTATGTCGGCTATGGAACGGGAACGACAAAATGCAAAGCGGCGGCAGGAACCGATTGCGGAGCCAAATCAACAGGTTCTGGATATGGTGCTCGGCTTGGGTGGATGCTAGCCGATGGATTGTGGTTTGCGGGCGAATATGCAGGAGGCTCGTCTACTTTGAAGTACGATGATGGCGTGAGTGCAGATGAAACAGTGACTCAGGCTAATATTGGAGCCGCAGCCGGTTTCGATTTTGTCAGTGGTTTGCGTTTATTCGGCGGCTATGGTTTTTCAAACACCGTAACGGAT
>JAYTTH010000412.1:0-4140 GCA_043745515.1 Pseudobdellovibrionaceae bacterium
GACTACAAATTAAAACCTGCCGATTTTAACGATCTCTCTGAGCCCGTTCTGATAAAAAATCTAACCTGGGATGAAATTCAGGCTCTGCGATACTCTGAACGGCTGATCACTCGCCCTGGCGATGTCCGCCTGATTTCATTCAAAGAATTTTTACTACTTGTTAAAGAAAGAGAACTTCTAGGGATACCGACGATTCCATTGCATCTTGAAATAAAATCTGAAAAAGGATTTCTTGATGATTCAGCACCCGTTGCAGATTTAGCTCTTGAAATTTCTAAAGTCATCGATCAAGTGCCTCTTAAAACCCCTATCATCGCTCGCGCTTTTAATTGGGAAGTTTTGCGAGAATTTAAAACACACCAGCCTAAAATTCCCCTGATACTATTGGTTGATAAAGGCGAATGGGCTACTACAAATTTTCCAGCCGCCATCGCAGAATTTCGTCCCGTTGGATTTGCGCCCAATCACGCTGATCTTACCCGCGAATCTATTGCTTACCTGACCGCACGCGGAATAGATGTCAACCCATGGACAGTCAATGATCCCGAAATCGCTGATCGCCTGCTGCAAATCGGTGTCACCGGAATTACGACCGATCACCCGACTACATTTATGATCCGCTATCGAACACTATTGTCGCAGCAGGCCTGTTTACGTTATTACAAATAGATTTAAAAAATAGAGCTAATTCAACTGCCCAAATGAAATGTTTCAGTTAGATAGATAACGTAGGCCCAATCATTGTCATGTATTGCAAAATGGGTAAATCCAATATAAATCGCGTATTGATCCCGTTAGGTTCAAATCGCAAAGTACCAAAATGATCTTCTGCAATTCCTTTAGAAATACTAAGGCCTAACCCAGTCCCTTTACCAACGCCCTTAGTTGTAAAAAATGGCCGCATCATTTTTTCTGCCACATCAGGAGTAATTCCTGTGCCAGAATCAGTCACAATTAAATTAATTCGGGCGCCATATTTTTGAACTGCTAATTCAACCCACTTTGCTTGATTTACGTTTTGGGAATCCAAAGCTGCGTCAAGTCCGTTGTTAAGCAGATTCATCAATATCTGCGCGATTTGCGAGCCCCGGCACTGAATCATAATGTCAGATTTGATATCCAATCGTAGGTCAACTTCGTGGTGTTTAAATCGTTCACCACTTAAGTCGATCACTTCCTCAACAATCGAATGGATACTGGTCAATTCAATGGGATCTTTCGACGAGTCTCTTGAAAATGACCTTAAGCCTTTAATAATTTTAACTATACGGTCAGTTGTCGATACTATTTTTTGTAAATCAGCTTTTACTTTTTCGGCATTGATTGTGCCCATGGTCACGTCTTTTTCAATCTGTCGTGCTTTTCCTTGTACAATCGCCAATGGATTATTTATTTCGTGAGCAACCCCACTAGCCATTTCGCCAAGTGAGGCCATCTGGGCTGCTTGCAAGGCTTTATGCTGGTTTCGGATTTCATCAGTCATATCGCGAACCACTCCATAGAGCAGGCCTTTTTCATTGTCAGGTACGACCACCCAGTTGAAGTGGCGGTAACTGCCAAATCGAGTGCGGTACCTATTTTCAAACCGGAGGGTAGGAATGCCTCGTTCTAATTTTTCCATTTCGACTTTGGTGGCCACCACATCATCGGGGTGAACAAAATTTAAAAATGGCTGCGAAGTCAATTCTTGCTCTGAGTACCCCAATATATCCACGAATGCTTTGTTAACTCGTTTTAAATACCCAGACTGACTGGCTACACAAAGCGGATCAAGTGAGATTGAAAAAAACTTTTCAATCTCGTAATGAGCTTCCTGCAATTTAACTTCTGTTTCGCGCTCTTTTGTAATGTCCCAATTGTTGCCAACAAGTCGGTCAATCTTGCCATTGATATCATAAAAACAACTAGCCATCGCTTTTATAATTCTTGTTTTTCCATATTTAGTTCGAATTCTAAATTCCGATTCATAATTTGGCGATTGCAATTCAAAAACAGCATCCAATTCCTTTTTGACCCGCAATGAGTCGGCTTTGAAAAGAGTTTTTTCAAACGCTTCGTAATCACTGGTAAAATCAGATTCATTTATTTCAAATAGCTCATACATAAACGAATCCCAAATCAACTTGCCAGTTTTCAAATTCCAATCCCAAACACCAAATTTGACAGCACGAATAGCAAGTTCAAGTCTTTGGCGAATAGAATCTATTTCCAATAGAAGCGGTTTCTGTTTAGAAATATCAAGAGCCCGCAAAACAAATTCATTAGATATATGACTCTGAACGACTTTAATTTCAAACCAAACATAATCTTGATTCTGATCGACAAATCGAATGTCAGCAATAAAAGGTATTCCGGTCTGACCAATTGAATTTAAACCATTTTTAAGCACTGATAGATCTTCAGGGTGAATAATGAGAAAAAGAGATTCTAGTTCATCAGGAATTAAACCAGTTTTTTCCAACCACGGCCCTATCAAATCCTGAATTTGCCCGTCGAGATTTACGACGCAATACAATTCAGATGTTAAAGATAAATAGTGTTGAAATTCTCTTATTCGATTCATTGCTGTTCTTAGGCTACTATCTGTGTTGTCATTTTTGCAACATTTCTATAGAACTAAGTCTCTATTACATAGTGTAACTTACACGTTTTTCAAAAGGACGACCGATGAAGTCAATTTTCTGCCATTTTTTGACCTTTTATTTTCTGCTAGGTTCACTGTTGATTTCAAATCTAGGAGAGACCAAACCCAAAGAAACCACTCGCCGAGAACACGGATCACATATTCACGGTCAAGCGTCGCTTTCACTTGCGTTTGATAGTCTAAATGGACACTTTGAATTTGTTGCAGCTTCTGAAAGCCTTTTGGGATTCGAGCACCCTGCAAAATCAACGAGCGATAAAAAAACACTTTTGGATCTGAAAGCCCAACTAAAAAACAATATTTCAAAATATGTACAATTCAATGAAGCTTTGGCGTGCAAATGGACCTTATCATCAGCGGACATGGTTTTTGAAAAAATGCACAGCAATCATTCTAATTTTGTCGCTAAATTTGAAATTTTCTGCGGTAAACCAGTTGAAGCAACGCGGCTGATTTTAGACTTCACCGCGTTTAAAAAGTTGCAAGATATAGATGTGACAATATTGATTGGTGACCTTCAGCTTAAATCAGAACTAAAATCTAAGTCTGTAACCATCGAATTAAAATAAGCCTGGTTTACCAGGCTTTGCCGCCGGATGAAGCAGGTTGCGATCTGCGGTCATTGCTCTGAGGAAATTTTGGACGAAATCGATTTCTATTTCCGCCACTTCGGCCTTCTATCGCCGCTTTGGCTTTACCTTTTGACATAATTCGTGAATTTTCAACATTTTCTGAATGAAATGGTTGTTCTTTGTCGCGATCGATTTCCATCGCAATTAGCTTTTCAATGTCTCGTAAATACGAACGCTCTTCGGCATCACATAGTGAAATCGCGATACCCGAATGACCGGCTCGAGCGGTTCGTCCGATTCTGTGTACATAACTTTCAGGATCGTTTGGCAATTCGTAATTAATTACATGTGAAATTTGATCAATATCAATTCCGCGTGCAACGATATCAGTAGCCACCAAAACGCGATTGCGACCAGTGCGCAAATTCTCTAAGGCGTGTTGTCTTGCTGTCTGTGATTTATTTCCGTGTATTGCTTGGGTAGAAATATTATTTTTGCTTAACGATTCTGCCAATCGATTTGCGCCGTGTTTGGTGCGAGTAAACACAATGACTTTATTTAAAGATTTATTTTTTAGCAGTTCTAATAGTAAATCTTTTTTACGACTTTTTTCAACGAACATCACTGACTGCTGAATCTTTTCAACAGTCGATGCAACAGGTGTCACGCTCACATGAACTGGGTCTGTCAGAAGCGAATCTGCCAAACCTTTGATTTCTTTCGGCATGGTGGCCGAAAAAAACAAGTTCTGTCGTTTTTGCGGCAATAATTTAACCACCCGCTTAATATCTGGCAAGAAGCCCATGTCTAACATGCGATCAGCTTCATCCAAGACAAACACTTCAAGTCCACTTAAGTTTAGATGTCTTTGATTTATCAAATCTAATAGTCGTCCAGGGGTTGCGATCAATACATCTACGCCTT
>JAYTTH010000413.1:0-4115 GCA_043745515.1 Pseudobdellovibrionaceae bacterium
GGAGTCTTCGATTCTCTGGACTAATTTAATTTGTCTAAATTGAGCCAAGAGGTCCTTGTTCTGTTCAATGGTGTTAGAGTCGCTAAAAACAACACTGACTTCTGTGATCCAGCCTCTGGTTTTTTTAAAGTGCTCAGTAGTTTGCAAGACAATGTGGCTTTTAAAGAAAAAAGATTCTGGTGAATCACGAATTGTCAGACTATGACTCCAAATAAAAGGAACAACGATGGGACTGCACAAGGCCAAGGCAAGCCAACGCGGAATAGTTTTGGTAAATCCAAATTTTAATTTTACTAATGGAATATCAATTTGTGAAATATTAAAATATCGAAAGTATTTTATAAAGCTTGTCAAAAAAAGAAAAACCATGGCCCATTCTAGCATAGCGGCAAATGCGCTAATAAAACCAAAACGCCGAATAATACTTAAGTCCGAAGTGCCAAGAGAGGCAAATCCAATCGCTGTTGTAAGAGAAGTAAAAAAGGAGGGCCAAAAAAAACGACGCAAAGATTTTCGAAAAGACCATCTGTATCGAAGCATCCCAAATACCACAAAAACAAAATCTTCTAGGCACGCGACAATCATCATGAGGCCGGTTGTGTTGGTTAACACGTCGAATGGGACGTGCAAAAAACCCATCACGCCATAGGTTATAGTCATACTAATTAAAATGGTTAAATTGAAAATAATTCCAGCTTTCCAGGATCCAAGGAAAATACGAAAAATCAGAAGTGCTATTAGATACATCAATGCATTTAGAATTTGCGTTTGATCAAAGGCTTTTTTTAAATAACTTTCATAGGTTGTAATACCTCCCCAGAAAACTGTAATATTATTTTTTGGATTGTGACTCGCAAGAAACTGATTTTCAAAACTAGCCTGTAAGGCTGGTACAACGTTCACATCAACGCTGCCGTATGTTTTGTCCTTTGGATCAAGGACGATAAAACTCACTGATATAGTATAGCCTGATTTCGATGAAAGCAGACCACTCCAAGGGGAGAGCTGGATTTTTTTAAATGCTAGCTCGATTTTTTCTGCTTCAGCATTGTTTTGAGTGCAATCTAAATCCAGGAATGATTCTATTTTTAAGCGATTTTCTTTAATTTCAGCTTGCCGGATTCCAAATGTGGATTGAATTTGCGCCAGGTCAGATCTGTTTTCCGCTGTGGAAAGTATCCAGCTCTGCAAATCACAAAGAAATGGTTTTGAAAACACCGTATCCGATTCAATCGACAACAAAACGATGTTTTTGTCTTTGAATTCTGAATTTAGCTTTTTAAGGGATGGATATGTTTGAAAGTCTGGATCAACTAAATCATCAATGCTTAGTAAAAACTGTAATTTGGCGACCCCTGCGATTGAAACTAAGAACACAAGACTAGTTAGACCAAGAACCGTTTTTGGGCGAGTCCAGGAATAGCGGTGTAATAGCAGTAAATAAGTGCGGAACTTAGTTAGCATTTATCAAGTCAGTGACTAGCGTCCTATTTCGGCAGGGAAGTTTAATTTCCAAACCTGCAGGACTTGATCCCGATTCCAACCCTTACTAAGAAGTACATCGGCTGCGCCTTTAACGGAACTCACCCGAGCGGCCATTAAGTCATCCCAAAGTTTTTTTGCGGCTACCTGTGACACTTCGCCGTCTTGATTAATATCCAGAAGATCCCAAAAAAAAGCGGTTACGCGCCATTCGTTTGTAGATTTTCCGCAAACATCTGCCGGCACCGTTTCAATTCTGATCGGTGCACGGCGAGGTACCAAGTATTCAAATTTTGGATCTACTTCGCGCAGGTCAATATGGGTCCAGGCTGCAAAAAAAGTCGCCCAGCCTTCAGAGAGCGCTAAATCTGTACTGTAGCATTCGTCGATTTTGTGAGACCCACCGCCAAAACTACCAATGTTGGCTTGATCGTAAATAGCGTGTCCCATTTCATGAGCGGCAACATCCCATTGATAACCTAAAGTTAAATTGACCGAGTCATTTATGTAATAGTCGCCATCAGAGGGAAATTTAAAATGTATCGGGCGAGTCCAAAATTTGAAATCACTTACTTGAGCTAATGTAAACCAGGCTCTTTGAATCACTTGAAAAATACTAACAACTTGGCCGGCAGGAGATTGCTCGTTAAATACGACCAAAGATTTAGTTTTGCAAGGGACATTAAATTGCAATTTATAGGGCGTATTATTTTGGCCAATATCATAGCGGCTGTCTTTGAATTGAGATTGAAGTGTGAGAGTACTTTGTTCACACGACGATAATTCAATTCGACCGTAAAGATCAGTGACTAAGTCTGCACGTTGAATTCCAGCTCGTGTCGTAACAGTGGTGGAAAAACGTAAATTTGGAACTGCAGTAGGCTGGTTTTTAACCATTCTAACCACTTGTACAAAAATTCCTGGGTGCACGCCTTGATTTTGAATAGCATCTGGAACAATGGATTCAGAAACGCGGACAAATCCACGAGGAACAATGTTTGTTAGCCCACGATCATCAGAAGAACGCACTGACGCTATTGGTTGATAGGCCTGAGCCAAATTAACAAGACCACTTAATATCACAACTAGAGCCACGAGTAAGATTTGGTGTATTTTCATAGGATCGACTAAATTATTTTTTTAAAGTTCTGTCAACACCAACATCAAGTCAGCGCCATAGCGTTCTAATTTTTCGGGACCGATGCCATGAACGGCCTCAAGTTCACCAAAACTTCCAGGATTTCGCACAGCCAAGTCCCTCAGGGTACGATCGCTAAAAATGATAAACGCCGGGACATCCAGTTCGGACGCCTTTTTTTTGCGCCAAACTTTGAGAGCTTGAAAAACGATTTCTTGCAGCTCGTTTAAAACTAGATCTTTATTCAAGCTAGAACCAGATTTTTTCTTAAGAATTGATTTGGACGGCAAGGAATCGCGAATCCTTTCAATCAGAGTTACCTTCGGCAATACAATTTTCCGTGCTGAACTAGGATCACAATTATCGCAATGACCGCAGCGAGGAATTCGTTGAGCATCCTGGTAATAGGTCAATATTTCGGCATGACGGCATTCAGAACTTTCTGAATAGTTCACGAGCGCATCTAAATTTCTCCAGCGAGCGCTTTTTATCTCTGGTGGTGCCTCAGAGCTTTGAATGAAATAGGACTGCAAACCTTTGTCTTTGGCAGCATACAACATAACACACGTTGAATCGACGCCGTCTCGGCCGGCCCGACCCATTTCCTGGTAAAGTGCATCGATTGTAGCTGGCATGTGATAATGAACAACAAGTCTAACATTGGGTTGATCAATTCCCATTCCAAAGGCATTGGTTGCAACCAAAATACGCAATTCACCGCTCATGTAGTCCTCTTGAACTTTGTGGCGACGATTAGGTGCAAGTCCTGCGTGGTAAAAACCAACTTGGCTGAATTCCGAAGTTAGCAGTGTGCAAATTTCTTCCGTTTTTTTTCTTGTACCACAATAAACAATAGCACGACCAGTGCCATGTTGCTTGAGCGCTTGGACAAGGAGCTGATCTTTTTTAGCTTCGTTTTCGCAAATTTCGACTTGGAAATACAAATTTGGCCTATAAAATCCGTGGACTCGTTTTTCTGGATTTTTAAGGTGAATTTGTTTAGCAATATCCATCAAAACAGTCGGCGTGGCCGAGGCTGTTAGGGCCAGAGTTGGCACATCAGGGCGCAAAGATTTTAAGATTTTAAGTTGCCCGTATTCTTCACGGAAATCGTGGCCCCATTGGGACACACAATGGGCTTCATCAATGGCGAACAAGGCAATCGGGCGTTTCTGAATCCAGCGTTGGAAGCCTTCTTTTTGAACTCGTTCTGGGGAAAGGTACAAGATGTACGGGCCGCCTTTTTGAATGTCGGCAAATATTTGTTTCTTTTCATCTTCGGACTGGCCCGAATAAATAGCCCCTGCGGGAACATTCAGGTTGTGCAGGTTTTTTACTTGGTCTTTCATAAGCGCAATCAGCGGCGATACTACAATTACTAATTGCCCACTATAGATAGCCGGAAATTGAAAACAAAGAGATTTTCCACCACCCGTAGGTAAAACTGCCAAAACATCTCGTTTATTTATGATAGAAGAAATGATTTCTTTTTGGC
>JAYTTH010000414.1:0-4100 GCA_043745515.1 Pseudobdellovibrionaceae bacterium
CATAAGATCCTCTCTGGTTGGGGGTTTCGTAATCTGCGGTTTTATACGAAACTTCCGTTTGACACAATGGGTTTTTGCCAACATATTACCTTTTTTCTATGGCCGGTATCAGTCAGACCAAGGAACTTGAATACATGGATCAAAACGCGAATCAAAGCCTCACTAGCACGAACGAAAAACCGGCATTTACCTATACAAATCAGGATATTGGCAATGGTCGTGGGGTATATATTTCAACCTATGGTTGCCAGATGAACGTAAATGATTCTGATCGCATGTACACCCTATTGGAAATGGCAAACTTTACCCCTGTGGATAGCCCACTAGAAGCTGACGTAATAATCATCAATTCTTGTTCCATTCGTGAAAAAGCAGTTCACAAAGTGTACTCCGAGGTAGGAACCTATCGAAAAATGAAAGAAGCCAATCCTAAACTTAAAATAGGAGTCGGCGGCTGCGTTGGTCAGCAAGAAAAAGAAAATCTAGTTAAAAATCACCCGATGATTGATTTCGTATTTGGAACGGACACGATCGACACCTTGCCGTCAATTTTAGAAGCTCTGTTAAGACGGGATCAGGAAATTGAAGACGCCGCTGATAAATCTAAATTTGATCGCAAAGAAAAAAACAAAATAGTGAGTGCTTCCTTTGCCCATCGTGAACCCTATCATGTCGAAACTTTAGTTCGCAATCCTGGTGTTTCGACCTTTGTGAATATCACCAAAGGTTGTGATAATTTTTGCACTTTTTGCGTGGTTCCGTTTACCCGGGGCCGTGAAAAAAGTCGACCTCTGGCTCATATATTACAAGACATCCAGGCTCTTACTAAACGGGGAGTAAAAGAAGTCACTTTGATAGGTCAAAATGTAAACTCCTATGAAGGCGATTGTGGAACTAGTTTTGCTGACTTGATGAAAACGATTGCTCGAGAAACAGACGTGGAACGATTGCGATTTACAACGTCGCATCCGAAGGATTTTGATCAATATTTGGTAGACGTTATTGCTGAACACCAGGACAAAATTTGTGAATACATTCACTTGCCTTTTCAAAGTGGAAATTCGCGAATATTGGATCGGATGAATCGGGGTTATACGCGTGAGGACTACATAGAAAAAATTAAAATGATTAAGAGGACTATCCCGAATGTGGTATTGTCGACCGATATCATTGTTGGTTTTCCAGGTGAAACAGAAGTCGAATTTCAAGATACTTTGTCTATGGTGCAAGAAATTGCCTATGAAACAATATTTGCGTTCATGTATTCTACTCGGCCCAATACGAAAGCGGCCAAATTTGAAGATCAGGTTCCTGACGCTATAAAGTCGGAACGTTTGCAGCGATTGTTTGAAGTTCACAACAAAATGGCCTTTGCATTGGCGAAGTCCTATGAAGATCGTATTTTGGGAATTCTTGTAGAGAAAAAAGAAGATGATCAGCCTGTATCTGGCGCTATTAAATATTTTGGACGAAGCCGACAAAATAAAACAGTTTATTTTGAAGCCCCCGCGCACGAAGGCGCCCTAGTCGGAAAAACGGTTGATGTGCGCATTACCAAAGCGTTTCCAGCCGTGTTCAGAGGAGAATTGGTTGCCTCGATCAACTAAAGTGCGCTTAAAAATCGATTTTCCTGAGTCTGAACAGACCGTGGCAGCAAATGCCACATCGAGTGTGACCGCTGAGTTTCGATTTAATGAAGTGAGTGAAGAAGAGATATTTCATCAAAAAGACCTTATTGCCTTGTTTCCTTTTGGGGTTTCGCTGGCGCCTGATTTAAGTGATACCTTCTTTTTTTTAAAAAATAAGGATCAAAATCTGACCCTCCCGGTTCTTGTAAATCCTATAGAAGCGAGTTTGATATTGGCTCAATTAAACGTTGCGGCTGAGCTTCAAATGGTACAACCCCATTCTGTTTTAAATAATATGTTAAAAACACTCGGCGTTGGCCTGTTGCAATGTGTTTTTGTTCAAACTAAGGGCAATCGACAGCTTGTTAGGCTCTATTTTAACGGCCATCCAGCCGCAAATTCAATAAAGGTATACGCCGACCAAGCGATGAGTATTTGTATTGCGATGCGGGTGCCTATCTTTGCCACTTTAAATTTTATCAATCAAAGTAAAGTCGTTCAGGTCCAAGCTGAGGGGCTTACAAAAAATATGATTGAAAAACAAAAAATGTTATTGAAAAACAGCACCTATCTTCAATAAACTAGGGCATGTCACTGATTCGTTCCGCCCGGGGTTTTACTCCTAAAATTCATTCCTCTGTGTTTCTTGCTGAAAGCGCCAATGTCATAGGTGATATAGAGATCGCCGAAAATAGTTCTCTGTGGTATCAAACCGTATTGCGCGGGGATGTCATGCCTATACGTATTGGATCTTCAACCAATATTCAAGATGGATCGATCCTGCATGGGACCTATGGAAAATTTGGTGTGACAATTGGTAACGAAGTCACCATTGGGCATCAAGTAGTTTTGCATGGAACTGAAGTGGGCGATCGTTGTTTGATCGGAATGGGAAGTGTGTTGATGGATGGATCCTACATCGCTAAGAATTGTATCGTAGCCGCTGGATCGTTAGTAACAGAAGGGTTCCGACATTTAGAAGAAGGCTGGTTGATTTTAGGTCGACCGGCTAAAGCCGTTCGAAGATTGAAAGCGGAAGAATTAAATTTTTTAAAACAGTCTGCTGATAACTATCGTTTATATCAAACATGGTATTAGCAAAGAAATAGCTTAACCAGCTTTGAAAGGCCGCTTTATGGAGAACCAAACAATACCCTATGCGCTGACATTTGATGATATCCTACTGCTGCCTCAGTATTCAGAAATTGTTCCGACTGAAATTACACCGCGGACCTATTTTGCTCGCGATAAATATTTCAACACTCCTATAATTTCGGCAGCCATGGACACGGTTACGGAAAATAAAATAGCGCGAATCATGGCTCAAATGGGTGGGCTTGGGGTCATTCATAAAAATATGGATATTGATAAGCAAGTTCTGGAAGTTGAAAAAGTAAAAAAATACGAGAGCGGAATGATCCAAGAACCCATTACCCTGGGGCCCAAAGAGAAAGTCAGTGCGGCGCTTGCCGTTATGTCCAAGTACTCTATTAGCGGGGTTCCCATCACAGTTGGAAAAATGCTAGTGGGAATTTTGACCAATCGGGATTTGCGGTTTGAGACTAATGTCGATCAGCCTATTGAGAATATAATGACTAAAGAAAATTTGGTCACCACTCAAGAAGGAACGACTCTAGATCAGGCAAGAAAAATCTTGCAAAAACATCGAATTGAAAAATTGCCCGTCGTAAATCAAAAAGGTGAGCTGAAGGGTTTAATCACAATTAAAGACATTGAAAAGGCTCATGCGTTTCCGCAGGCTACTAAGGATTCCCACGGACGATTATTTGTTGGGGCGGCGTTAGGCGTTGGTGAAGGGGCCGACGAGCGGGCTGAGGCTTTGTGTAGTGCTCACCTGGATGTGCTATGTATAGATACAGCCCATGGCCATTCTAAAAATGTAATTGAAATGGTAAAAAAAGTACGAACGAAATACAAAGATGTAATGATTGTTGCAGGTAATGTGGTGACTGCTGATGGCACAGAAGCCTTGATCAAGGCCGGTGTAGATGTGGTAAAAGTCGGTGTTGGGCCCGGCAGCATTTGCACCACCCGAATTGTTGCTGGTGTTGGGATGCCGCAAATTTCCGCGATTGTCGAATGTGCCAAAGTGGCTAAAAAATTAGGAAAAACTATTATTGCCGATGGTGGAATCAAATTCTCTGGCGATATTACAAAAGCCCTGGCATTGGGTGCCAATACCGTGATGATTGGCAATTTGTTGGCAGGTGCCGAAGAAGCACCTGGCGAAACGATTTTATATCAAGGACGAACCTATAAAATGTATCGTGGTATGGGATCGTTGGCCGCAATGGAAAAGGGCTCGAAAGATCGCTACGGACAAAGTGATGTGTCGGAGTTTGATAAACTGGTTCCAGAAGGAATCGAGGGCAAAGTGCCTTATAAAGGAAATGCATCGGGTATTATTCATCAGCTAGTTGGTGGATTAAAATCTGGAATGGGCTATTTGGG
>JAYTTH010000415.1:0-15533 GCA_043745515.1 Pseudobdellovibrionaceae bacterium
CAGATAGGTTCTTCTTCTCTTCTGCAAAACTGAAAGAACAAAACATTATTAAAGCCAGCGCGAACAGGATTTTCATTTAAACCTCGATTTGGAATGAGACCATTTTGTATTGTAGTTCTGATAACTTGTCAGTCTTAAACAACTCGCCGTGGATCGCCTATCGCTTGTGAATAAACTGTCAAAAAAATCATAATCCGAGCAGGTTCTTTGATCTTGTAAATCCTACAATCTCCGTCCGTATTCACGAACACCAAATCTAAACAAAAAATTCACTGTAGATTTAGGCACTTAACTCAAGTCCAGCTCCCCACAAGCCTGGCAAGCTGTCCGTACTTACGGACAAAAACTTTGGTTTTATTGCTTTGCGGCAATATTTTTGATATTAGTTTCTCTGTAATTTCAAGGGGTTATCTTTAAAACTGCTAACCAAAAACACTTGGCCCTCCCGTTGCTTTAATACCTTTGAAAGAGACTTTCGACTCTTTGAATACTTGGGGGTGTTCTGTGCCTTTTAAAATATTAGTTGTCGATAATGAAGCTGAGGATCTTGAAGTCACCAAAATGATTTTGTCGGGTGAGCCAGATTTTGAGGTGGTCGCAATAAGCGACGCTGACTTAGCCATTGCTCACGTTAAACAAAAGCCAAATCAATTTTCAGCCATTCTGTTGGACTACCACATGCCGAAAGATGGTCTGACTACGGCGCAAGAAATGTTTGTGATCAATCCTGATTTGCAGATCGCGATTTTATCCGCCGACCAAACTCGTGACGCTTTGAAAAAATCAATCGCCATCGGTGTCTGTAATTTTATCGACAAAGATGAAGACAGCGACACTCTTATTGGTGTTGTTCGATCACTTTGCCAAAAATGGAATAATAGAAATGAGGTTTTTAGTTACTCTGAGCCTCAAAGTTCGCCAGATCAAAATGAAAAAATAATTCGATCATTTGGTTTAGTGGGTCGATCTCAAAAACTTGCAAGTGTTTGCAATATGATCAAGCAAGCAGCAAAGGTCGATTGTAGCGTCATGATTCGTGGTGAATCCGGTTCCGGTAAAGAACTTATAGCCCGAGCTATTCATGTGCATTCGAAAAGAAAATCAGGACCATTTGTCGCCATCAATGTAGCCGCCTTAAATGACAACCTTGCTGAGAGCGAACTATTTGGTCACGTTAAAGGTGCATTCACGGGCGCAATTGATAATAGCCCAGGAAAATTTCTTGCAGCACAAGGCGGAACTTTATTTTTGGACGAGATTGGCGACTTAAAGCCCGAAGTTCAGGTAAAACTTCTTCGAGTGCTTCAAGAAAGAAAACTTTCTCCTGTCGGCAGCACAAAGGTTATTTCGCTTGATGTTCGAGTCATTACGGCAACTCATGTTAATTTAGAAAAAGCTATCGCTGAAGGTTCTTTCAGGGAAGATCTTTATTATCGGCTTAATGTGTTTCCGATTTTTAATCCTACATTGCGTGAAAGACCTGAAGACATCCAGCCGCTGATTCAACATTTTTTAAATGTTTACAAGGCGAATGATCGCAAATTTCTAATGAAGGCGGTTCGCGTTCTTGAGCGATATGAATGGCCTGGAAATATTCGCGAACTTGAAAATGAAATTCAAAAAATTCTAACTTACGATGTAAAACAGTTTGAAATTTCTCATTTAAGCCGAAAAATTTTAGACTCATTGAATTGCTATCTTGATGAGACGCCTTCGCACACTGATTACCAAAGAAAACTTTGGAAGCTTGAGCTTGATTACATCGAGCAAAACGTCAAGCAAGCAGGTTCACTCCGAGAAGCATGTCGGAGCATTTTTAAATCGCCCGTGTCCTCGATTCATACGCGTTTAAACAGTTTAAAAGACAATTTAACAAAACATTCTAAAACCTTGGGGGTTGAAAATGAACAAGTCATCTAAAGCTATCGTCTCTTTACTAATGTTTCTTGGGGTCAAGGCCTTCGCAAAAGATACCATCGTTAGCATGGATCTTTTAAGAAAAAACCAACTCGATGAAGCATCTATAGCGGAGCTATTAAAAGAAAAATATTTATTGGCGTCCAGTAGTCCTGACTTCGTTTATTTGAACTCGAAAAAAGTCGAACAAGTTTTAACGACAAGCCAAGACCAGGACCTTAAGAAATTTTTGATGTGGTTAAAATCTATTGTGGGCGATGAAACTGGCGTTAATCAAAAAAAACCTGGTGAAATGACCCCATCATCTCAGGATATTAAGGCATAGAGGCAATTGTGTTAATGGAGAATCTGCTTGAAAAAAAAATTAATAATTTTAGTCGGCCTAGTTGCTGGAGTACTCGTTGTGAATAAATTGGCGACTTCAAGTCATCAGGAATATAAATACGTTATCACTGAAACTGGTGGTCCATCTTCATTTGACCCTTTAGATGGAGACCAAACCAATAATCTTTCAGTGCAAAGAATGATTTACGCCACGCCGCTTGAGGTTGACCAAAAAGGGACTTTAAAAAGTATGGTCTTGAAAGACTTTAGTTACGATTCCAAAACCCACTTGATGACCTGGATTGCTAAAGACGATCAGCAATATTCGGATGGAACAAAAATCACAGCCGAAGATATTGCATTTGCCGTTGCGCGTATGGCTCAGAAACGTCCTCACTTTCCAGTGATCGAAGACATCAAAGGCGTTCAAGAATGGTCGCAACAACAAAATGCGTTAGGTTCGTTGCCGTCAGGAATCAAGGTCGATCGAAACAAAATCGAAATTCAATTTCTAAAATCTGTTGATCATCCATTATTCCGATTTTGTCTTGAGATTTTTTCAGTAATTCCAAAATTATGCGTCGACACAAAAACCAATACTGTTACTTGTTCGAAAGTTCCTTACAGTGGTCACTATCAAATCACTAACCAGAGCGAAAGTCAGATTCAGTTTAAATTAAGATCGGAATCGAATCTGGTCGGCCAAGCTCCCGAGCAAATTAAATTTGAGTATTTGACGGCAAAATCTGTTTTTTCTGAAAAATTAAATATGGATAACGGCACTGTTATCCAAGGCAATGAAATCAAATTAAACCTAGAGCAACACAACTTGCTTGCATCGAAATTCAAAACAAGCTTTTTGCCGTCGGCTCGAATTGCCTTGAACTTGTTAAATCCAAATGTCGGAGCTTTTAAAAACAAAAATTGTCGTTTAGTTTTTGCCGATGCCTATAGGACCGCGTTTTCCAAAATTGCAAATAGCGACTTTAAAGTCGAATCAAGTCTTTTTACAGAAGTTCTTCCTGGGTATAAGAATACCCAAGAAATTAAAAAGAATATTTACGATAAAATATCCGCCGTTGAAAAATCTGAATGTATAAGCCAGCTTAAACAGAACCCACCGCTATGGGCGCAAACTGAAGACGAAACAGACGCAATTTTCAGATTGATTGCTGAAAAAACATTTGAAGTTCTAGGAATTGAAAAGCCAACCCCAGTAAAACTAAAAAATAGAAAAGAAGAAACCGAAGCCTTTGCAAAAGGTGAAATTTCTTTGATGGGCGCAAGTACGGGATTCTGGGCCTTAGATCCTGCTGGTGATATTCAAATGTTATTGACTCCCAATATGCACAAGCTACTTCAATTTGTATCTAATGACGATCAGGCACAAAAATTAATTAAAGACTTGAAATCGCCTGAAGGTATCAATGCAAAGGCTTTCTCTGAGCTTAACCAATACATTTTTGATGATGCAAAGTTTAATGTGTTTGCTCATGTAAGACGATTTTATGCGGCCCAGTCTCTAGAAAGCATGGCGGAGCTTCCTATCTCAATAACATCACCAGCCCCTTGGCAAGTTTTCAGGATGAAATAGCCGTGAATGACCAATTGATCCTGCAATCTATTTTGGAAGATTTAAAACGGCATAATCAAATGCCGCGCAGGATTGATTTCTCAATTGTTGGTGGCCGCTATTGGTGTGTTGTAGCTGACAAGGAATTAGACCAACTGTCAGTCATCAACGAGGACGTTTTTACTGGATTTTCAGATTCAAAAGAAGTCGCTTTGTTAAAAGCTTTATCGGAACGCGCAGAAAGATACACGTTCATCGAAGGTCATCAGCAAAAATATAATTCATGTTTGACTGAAAGATCCGATGGTTTTGCTGCATTTCCAAAAATAATGAATTCGTCTTCAGCAAGAAGCAATGCTTTCAATGAGGCCGTCGAGCGGTTTGTATGGTCAACTTGGTGGGACGAAAAGACAATCGCATTTGACAGAAAAAAGCTCACAAAACTATCGCCGGAAGTAAACGCTTCTGAATATCTTAAATTTGTTTTTTCGGAACTAGACCTTGAATACTTGGATATTATTACGCCTTGGCAAAGTTTAAAAACTCATGAAGTGCAAATCTTGTTCGGCAAGATCGAAAATAAAGGTTTCATTTCTGGTGGTGCATGCGGCCTTATTCAAGAAAAAGATCAAACAGTTCTGAGAGGACTTGATGAGCTTTATCGTCATGGTTTTGCCTTTGATCGTTCTACTACAAAAAATATTGCACCTGAATCACTTTATGAAAATAGGCTCAGCTATTTTGCATCAGGTTCTGGAAATCATTTAGTTGAATCACGTCTGAGCAATATCGGCACTAACTCAATTTCGATTCCCGACCTACAAATCGACACCGCCGTTGATTCCAGGTTCAAAAGTTACCAAATTCACAGATGTTACTTTAAAGATCAGCCTCCTTTTGTTGGCGGGGCTATGGAGCGGCTGTGTCTTTAATCTCTTCAAATTTAAAAACAACATTATCTAAAAATAGCCTTTACCTACTGGCCGTTTTAATTCTGACCGGCGGAATATACGGTATTTGTGATTATTACCTACAATCAGTCGCCAAAGAGCTTATGCAAAACTGGGCAGATACCGAAGCTATTTCAATTCAAGAAGGAAACTTGCTGACCTCGATCACAAAGACCCAAAGATTTTTGATTTCGTCATCTTATATCAAAGGGGTTAAGTTAGTAAAACTTGAAGATAAAAGTATCGAATCGAAGATTGAGTTTGGGAAGCCTTTTGATATTTCAAATGCCGATCTTGAAAATCTTGAATCTGGTATCAACCAAGAACGAATTGGTTTTTTGCATCAACGTGCGTTTTATCCGATTCCACAAAAAAATGGCTTCGTCCTTGTTTTTGATGTGACCTCTAATTTTCTTATTGTTCTATTCGGCGTCAGTAGCGGCCTGATTGTCTTTTTAGTTATCTATTTAATCTTATCTTTACAGCGATTTGAACAAAAAGAATCACAAAAACGTGAACAAATATTAAAGCTAGCCATTAACGAACTTCTTGCCAATGGTGAATCTTCAAAAGTGTTAGAAGCTGAAATGCCAGGTTTGATCCGCTGGTGGACAGTTAAAAGAAATGAACTTATCGAATCTCGTAAAATCGCGATTGAACAGCAAAGTAAGGCGCTTCTTGGCGAATTAGCTGCAAAGGCGGTTCATGATATTCGTGGTGCTCTCAGAAACATCCGTGAAGTTTCTAAAAAATCCGATGGTCTAAATGAAATTCAGAAAAAAATTATTCAAAATTCTGTCGAAAAAATTTCAACTATTTCAAATGATCTTTTATCCAGTACCAAAGGTATAAATTCTGACGAAGCTAGCTTAAAAGAAAAAATCGACGTTGCTGAAGCTCTAAATCAAATTATCGAGCGTAAAAAAATGGATTTCCAGTCGACGGTTGAGATTAACTTTAAATCGTTAGCTAAAAGTGCCTTTGTGCTTTTGAACCCAGATCAGTTGGCACGCTCAGTAGAAAACCTAATTGATAATTCAGTAGATGCCTCAGAGTCAGCAGCAAAAATTAACATTGAAATTGAGTCATCTAGCACAACAGCGATAATCAGAATCACCGATTTTGGTAAAGGCATTTCTAAAGATAATCTTCAGCGGTTTGGCTCAAAGGGATTTACGCATGGAAAAACTGATGGAAACGGCCTTGGGGTCTACTATGCAAAGCGTTTTGTAGAAGACCTCGGCGGTCGGTTTGAAGTTCAGTCTGAAATCGGCAGCGGCACTTCAATTTCATTATGTATTCCTTTAGCTGAAATCACCAGCAAACATTCAATTTCAATAGATCCTAACCAGCATCTATTGATTCTGGAAGATCAACTTTTGATTCAAAAGACCATCCAGCTAAAATTCAAAGAGGCTGGAGTGGCCCCTTCGGCATATTCAATCTTTTCGACACCTAGCGAATTGGAAAAATGGATTGCTACCAACAAGGCTGATTTTAAATTATATTCTGATTACTTTCTTGAAACTGATAAAGGTGAAAAACTTGAAACCGGAGTTGAGGTCATTAAACGACTTGGATTAGCGGAGAAGTCTATTTTGTTCACTTCGGCTTTTGATAATCCGGCAGTTATTGAAGCTGTTGGGGAAATCGGAGTTTCAGTTTTAAGTAAGGATCAGTTTTTTGACGCCGACTTGAGGATATTATGACAAGTGCTGTGATGAAAAATTTAGTTAAATTATTTAACTTTGTGATCTCTAACTTCGGTCCTTTAATCGGATTTTATGTCATAAATCAATTTTGGGGGTTCAAAACCGGAGTTTTGGCTTCTTGTGTACTTGTTTTTATTGAATATTTTTGGCTTAAATCCAAGAAACAAAAAATTGGTATGTTCTTTTATTTTTCATCTGGAATGATTTTAATTTTTGGCGGATTAGACCTATATCTTCAAGAACCCTATTTTATGAAATACGAAGCTTCAATCACAAACCTACTATTTGCAATTTTTTTTGGAATGTCTATTCTTAAAGATAAATCCATCGTCCAGGAATTTGCTGAAACCCAGGGACGAACCTCTTCGGAGACATCCGTGGATAAATCATTTTTTTTCAAAATGTTCACTTTTGCATGGACTATTTATTTTTTATTGAAAGCATTCTTCTACCTTTGGCTTAGTTTTAATACTTCCATGAATGAAGGGCTTGTTATCAGAATATTCGTTGGAAAAGTTAGCTTTTGGCTAATGATGGTCCTATCAATTGGTTTTCCTAAGAAGATTTGGAATGTGATGGAGAAGCTTCGCCTTTTTCCATCTCAGCGCGAGAGCAATGCCATTTCTACGGAAAGCGTATGACAAGGCTTAGCCATATTGAAATTAATGTATCTGATTACGCAAAAAGCATTAGCTTTTATGACAAAATTCTTTTTTCAATTGGTTGGAAAAAATTAGTTTGCACCAAAGACTGCACTGCATATTCCGACGGTACTATGAAGTTGATTCTTTCTCCGACTGATGAAAAATATAGAACCAAATCTTTTCATCGAAAACAAGTTGGCCTTAATCACTTGGCGTTTTCTGCGAACTCGCAGGAAGAAGTTAATGAGTTTCATCAAAACATTTTAATTAAAAATTCCATTGAATGTCTTTATGAAAAGAACCCGTCTGGAGATGAGAGTTATTATGCTGTATTTTTTGAAGATCCTGATCGAATTAAAATCGAACTGGTTTATGCCCCAGGCTATTGCAAAAGTCATCATTGGACGAATCAAGGTTGAATAGTCTAAGTTCGTCTAAAGTGTAGGCTAACGATAAGCAGAGTTTGGAAGGAAACAGGCAATTTTAAGCTATTGGTATGGTCAGGCTTAACTAGGCGTGCCACTAATCGTTTATGAATGAAACCAGGTGGAATTTATAACTGCTCCTACTTTGGAGCACTAAATTCACGTGCGAAATTGACTCTAAATATTATTTTGATTAAAAAGAGTTATGCAAAAAGACGTTTCGACTGATAAGGCCTTAGTGCTTTTATTAAAAAAATTTGAAGAAAGTAAAGAGAAAAACCCGCGTTGGTCCCAGCGTGCGTTTGCTTCAAAGATTGGACTTAGCTCTGGAGCATTGTCAGAAATTCTCAAAGGAAAGCGGCCATTAAGCTCTCAGCTTAAGAAGAAAATTTCTAGTCGCTTACAATTTTCACCGATTGAGGAGTCAGAATTTTTTGATGATCATCTTCCACAACATTTGAAGACACATCGCCTAGAATATTTTAAATTAACAACCGATCAGTTTCATCTGATTTCTGATTGGTGGCATTATGGAATTCTTAATCTAATGAATACGAAAGGTTTTAATTCGTCAGCTGATTGGATTGCGGAGAGACTTGGCTTAAACGTCAAAATTGTTAATGAGGCTTGGGATCGCTTGATACGTTTAAACCTAATCAAAAAAGAAGGTAAAAAATTTATTAGAACTTACAATCGTCTAGAAACATCAGATGAACTGCTTAATTTATCTGTACAAAAATCTCATGTAAAAGATTTAGAGCTTATTGAAAAGTCTGTCACGCAAGTTCCACCTGAATATCGCGACCATACTTCAATGACAGTTGTAATAAATAAAAAATCAATTTCGAAGGCTAAAGAATTAATACGTTTGTTTCAAGACCGTTTTTCAAAGGAAACGGAAGTTAAAGACGGCGACGAAGTATACAAACTTTCGATTTCATTTTACCCGTTAACTCAAATTTCCAAAAAGCATGGGGGATCATTTGATGTCTAATATTTTTTTCGCAATTATTATTTTTTTAACCTCAAATGCTGCGGTGGCTGGAGATAAAGTTGGAAATGGTGGCGGCCTTTGGACTTGTTCATCTAATCATATTTTAACTCAAGGAATGTTAGTTGATCTTTATGAGGCAGAAGAAGAGTTTTCACTTCAACTTATTTCATCGAATCAGCTCGATCCGCTTAAAATAGTAAATGAAAGAAATGAGTTTATAAAAAATAATCTTCCGCAATATTTCTATCGTTGGGATCAAAAACTGAGTGAATCCTTAAAAAAAATTCATTTTGTGAATTCAGAATTAACAATCGTTGATGATGCCTTATACCGCGTAAAACCTTTAAGCTCCACTTGTTCAGAAGGTTGGGTCTATACACAATTTGCCAATTATACGAATCAGGATCAGATTCTTATCCGCGAAGATCTTTGGAACAGTCAACCTATCAATCCAATTCATAAAGCTGCACTTGTCTGGCATGAAGTTATATACGCATGGCTTCGGGAAGAGTTTCAAGATAAGGACTCTGTAAGAGCAAGGCAAATTGTTGGGATCATTTTTTCGCAATTATCAGCGGAAGATATGAAAGATAAAATTGATACTGTTTTAAATTCGAGTCCTCATCAGCCGAATCAAGCCTATTGGTTTTGCATGATTAGAAATAATTTTACTTTCAAGTATTTTGGAAACTACGGTCTAAATCAACTTGAGGCCTCTACTAAAGCTTCTCAAAAGTGTAGCGATTCACAATCCAATTTTGGATGTGAAGAACACAGTATAAAATGTGATCAAATTTTATTTCAAAATTCTAAGGTTACCTGTCAGCTTAAAAATTATTTAACTAATAAGAGCTATTTGTCTAATGGACTGATAGCCCTTGAAGCTGAATACAAAGTTAGAGACCAATGCCAAAATGATGGAGATCCAGTACATTGTGATCATCCGGTGACATGCCAATAAATTTTAAAAAGAGGATTAAGACGATGAGAAATTTTAATATTCGCAATTATTTAACAACAGCTATTTTTTCCTTTTTATTTTTGGCCGGATGCTCTAGCGGGTCAGGTGGCAGTGGACAAAACCCAGCTCCCGATAACTCAGCGCAAAGTGCTGAAGAAGCTTTAAAAAGGCTTTCCCCTCAGCATAAAGCTAGTTTTGATGCTTGGCAGGCTAAAGTTATTAAAGCGTGCGATTCATCGGACGCTTTTGGCTTACAAAAAGACAATAAAATGGAAGAAGATGGCTTAGACGGCGCGGCCCTAATTAAAAAAAATAACGGGTCAATTGTTTTCTCAGATGGCAAAAACTTGGCCATATTGACTGGATACAACTCTTTCTCTGGCACGGGAAATACGAAGTCTGAAGAAACAACAGATCTAAACGGTCAAACTTATACAATTTCAGTCGAAACTAAGCGTGAAGGCTCTACTTGTTCAGTCTATTTGTATGGTCAAAAGGTTTATGAAACTGGCATAGTTCAGAGCTTTACGGTTGGAACTCAATATTCACCAGATAAAGAAGCAACTGCGACGTCTCAAATTCCCGTTGTTAGAGGGCTTGGAGTCAATGGTGCTGCGGAAGTAGTTCAGCATGGGATTTACTCGTTGTTATCTCTGTCTTTAAGACCATCTAAAGAAGCCCAAAGTTTTATAGGTCAAAATTTTGGATTAAATGCTGAACAGTCAGCAAAGCTTTTCAAATTAAGCGATTACACTTCTACAAACTCAGCTGTTAAATTTGATGGAGACTCCTCAGCAGTTTGGAGCAATATTGAAACTGGCAATTTAATCTCACAAGCATCAAATTTAAAAAAAGCCTTTGATGGCACGGCCAGAGAGGTAAGTGTTGAAGTCAGACTTCAGGTTCCGCAATTTGATTTTAGAGGGACAAAAAATACGGCCGATAATGGAAACCTAAAGCTCATTTTAACTTCTACAATTATTAAAAAAGATTCCAGTTTTCTATATACGCTTAAGGGAATTCAAAATGTTGGCTTAGTTGCTTTCAGCCAAACAGAGGCGGAAAATTGTACTAAAGACCGTTTTGTTGCTTACTTGGGATCTTCAAATGGAGTGAATTCAATTTCACCATCTACTCAGGTCATGTTCAGCCCATGCAGAACAATTTTTCCTGATATTGAGAATGTATCCTATAAAAACGGATTATTAAAATCTTTGATCCCAGTTGTATTTGCTGGCGTCACCCCTTCAAGCCAGTTTCAGTACGGCGGATGGGATTACGTTTTAAGTCAATTTGCTAAAGAGACTGTAAATCAAAATAAAGATCTTGTTTCTGAACTTGATCCGTCTAGTAAAACTAAAATTGTCAGTATTGTTTCAAAACACTTAGAAACTATTAAGTCTGAAATTGATAAATCAAAAAATATGCAGCAATCAAAAGATGTAGCACTTCAAATGGGCCTTGATTGGTCTTTTAAAGGCATCATTGTTTCTGGATCAAGAATAGCTCAAATTATTCAGAGTGTAGATAATTCTTCAGATATATTTAAAGTTTCTTCAGAAAGATTATTGAATGATCTGGCACGTAATCCAAATTCAAGTGACGATCAACTTTCTTTTGCTTCTTCAATAGACGCTAATTTTAAAAATGAAGCGACAAAAGCACTCAATCTTTCAAAGGATTTGAGTTACGTTGTTTTTGAGAATGATGTTTTTAATCAGGTTATTCAGAAAAAAGTAAGCATTGATGAACTCAAAAACTGGAGTGATCGGTTTTCTACTATAAAAACCGAGGTTAATAAATACCCTGCACTTTCTTCCGTTAAGAGCGATCTTGTTGGATCTTCATTAAAGTGGCTGAAGAACGGCGAAATCTCTGCTCAAGATTTATCTGGCGTGTATTCAGCGCTAAATAATTCTGTTGATCCTTTTGCCGAAAGCACTAGACAACTAGTGAGTGACTTAGGTCAGTCGCTTGGCGGGAATAAAGAAGCCTTGGAATTTGCAAGAAATATGACGCCTGAGTATAAACAGCTAGCGGTTGCGATACGCAATAGTTCTACCGCAGCCGAATATGAAGACTGGGGTAAATCATTCTTTAGTACCGTTTTACAAAAGCGTCATTCCATTGATCAACTTCATCAATGGAATGATATGTGGGCGTCAGCTCTTTCGTTTATTCAGCGTGAAAAAGCGCGCGTAGCTGGTGAACTTGGATCAATGCCAGAGTGGAACAGAAAAAAAGTCATTGAAATTGCTGTTAAAGAAACTTGGTCTGGACAGGATTTCGCGGCCTTAGAGGCTATTGCACCAGTTGCCAATTCCAAAAATACCTGTGACCGTTACAAAGATGCGAGTTCTCAAGCTGATTGCGCTGGGATGAGTTTGTTTAGCAAAGGATCGAAAAAGTTCTTTGATCCGACCTACGCAGGTCGCTACACAAATCTAGGTTCTGATTTCAAAGGATACATGAATCAAATGTCTAGTTTTGATTGGACTACGCTAAAATGGACGCTCGTGGGTGAATTCTTTGGTTCGTGGGAACCAATTTGGTCAAACTGTGACAACAGCTTATTTAATCAAAAAGCATCTATTCTTAAAGGTCAGATAAACTCCATTTTGAATGAAACAGATCAATTAAAGAAATGGGATCTTGAAAGACAAATCAAAGAAACGATTAAAAATTGTAATTAAAACACCGAGAGGATTTTTTTGTGAAAACAGTATTTATGTTAGCTTTATCCCTTACCTATGGACTTTCAGCGTTTTCTAGCACACCGAGTGCATCTTTGGCAGCATGGAATGGTTTTTATAATGTTTCTAAATGTATTCATTGTCCGGATGTAAAAGTGGAAAATGGAGCTAATTTAAAAAATTTTTCTTGGTTTGGTATAGGCTCAGGAACTATTGACAAAAAGGATCTACTTGATTGCGCTCAAACTAATATATGGTTTGGGTACTCAATTAATATCAAATCAGATGATGGCAATATTTCTTCAACATCGAACAGCAATTCAGGCCAGTGCGACTGGGGATTTAATGAAAATATTGAAGTTACAAATGATACCCTATTGTATTCTGATAAAGGCTATAACTCCTCGGGTAAAAAAGTTGAAATGAGTTTAAAAAGAATTTCACAAGACACCTTTGAGTTTAATCTTCATGTATCCGATCAATCGCCTTCATGGGGTTATCCATCAGAGTGGGAATACAAAGCAGAGTTAAAGAAGTCTAAAGAATAATTTAATTCTATCAATTTTTAAATTTTAAAAAGCCGTTCGGAATCACGAACGGCTTTTTCTTTTTTTCACGTAAAATTATCCGTTCGGAATCACGAACACCTCTGTTTTTTACGTACAGCACTTAACCCATTGAAAATTCAAAACATTTTATAATCATCCGTTCGTAATCACGTACAAATTCGATTTTTCAAACTTATCAAAAAAATTCATAAATTTAATTTTCTAAAATCATCTCAAGCACTTAAGCCATGCCAGTGCGTGATGGCACTTTCATTGAAATATATCTCTTTGAGTGGCGCGCACTCGAAACAAAAAACAGGGAGATATAAAAATATGAAAACAGAAACATGCAACGAAGAGAAACGACTCTTCGATCAAGTTCATGCTGAATGCTGCCACTGCAAAGTGACCCGAAGAAAAATTTCGGAGACGATGAGGCGCATTCGATGCTGGTTTAATAAAGAATTCCACTCTGAGGAAGTCATTCCTAAAGAGTTTCGCGAATTCTGTGAACCACGCAGCTATGCAGATCAGAGCGAACGCTTAAGAAATATGTGGAACAAATTTCTATGAGCTATGAGTTACAAAAAATAAGACAACTATTCCGCGAGTTCTATGGGCTTCTGCCAGTTAAGGAACTTGTTGAAAACGAAGATCTTATTCAAAAAATTGAAATTATTGAGAAACAATTGCGGGGGCTCTTAGATGCAGATCCAGCCGCTTAATTTAAATCAACAAAAACTGGACCAGCTTGAAAAAGCTTTGGTCGATCTCTGGGATGTAATGTCGCCACAACTGAGATCAAGAAAACTTCTGTGGGATAAATTTTTTAATTTACAGACAAGAGTGCGATTAATGAACTTAAAAATGGGGAAAGAACTAAAAAATGAAACAGTTAAATAAAGATATGAAATCAGATAAACACGAAATCTTCACAGGGTTTCGCAAAGAAAATATTATTGAAGCAAAGCTTTTGGTAGGTGCTGCATTTAAAGATGAAAATACAGCGTACTACAAAATTAGACTCATGATGTTTCCAGGGTACACCTACTACTTGGTTAAAAATCACAATGTGGTTGATAAATATACTATTTACGCACGAATGATTGTTGATGAAAGAAATAAAAACCAAGTTAAATTTTTGAATCCTGTCGGAAGCGCAACTTTAGACTCAAAATTGCAAAGCTATCTGGAAATCAGATTTCCGATGCTTCGAGCGACTGTGTACATGTCGCTTTATCCACAAAAAACAGAACTAAAGGATTTTTAAGAGTGAAATATCAAAAAGTATTTTCAGTGCTGACATTGATTCTAATTATGGCTTTTCCAATGCTGGGATTTTGCAGTGTTGAATCAAGCTTGGCCGCCGTTCAGACAAAACTAATTGGGACGATTTTGCCACTTGTTGCCATCATCGGTCTTGTATTCGCGGGCTTGTCATTCGTTGCAGGAAGCCAGAATGCAAGAAGCCACTTAATTTTGGCGGTCATTGGTGCAGCCATCGGTTTCGGAGCCCCTAGTATCGTGAGCTGGATTCAGTCACTCGTTCACTAACATTACTGGCCCTCATATACGAGGGCCTTATTTACGGAGACAAAAATGGAAATAAAGGTAACTGAAGTTAGTCGATGCTTAGATAAAAAAATGATGGTCATGGGATTTGAAGTACCAGATCTATTAATTATTTTTCTAACGATGTCGATTTTAAATTTCTTGTTCGGAACAACAGATTTGAAATGGCTTTTTGTATGGCTTCCAAGTGCTGCGCTTGCACTGACAATCAAGTTTAGCAAACGCGGAAAGCCTGATAATTACCTCATCCACTGGCTGAGGTTTCAGATTAAGCCAGGGATTCTTTCGGCATTTGCAGATCCAACCAATGACATTAATCCACCTAAAATTCGGAAGGCTGTATGAGCGCAAAGTTAGCGAACTATTTGCAAGTTTGGGGTCTTGAGGATCATCACATCATTTTTTCTGATGGTTCGTTTGGTATGGGGTTTTCATTAAATCCCGTTGATGCCAGCTGTTGGTCCATCGAACAATCGAATGAATATGCTCAAAGGCTCATTCAATTTTTAAATGGCTTGCCTCCTGAAATTGATTTTCAATTTATCAGTGACATTAAGGCCGGAAATTTAGAATTAATTGAACGGCATCAGCAATCAGATGTTTCAGATTCCGAAGTCGTTCGAGAATTAACATCTGCAAGATGTGAAAAATTAACAAGTATTGACTCTGAAGGTTTGCTTCCTAAACATGGTCTCTTATTTTTTGTAAGACGGAAACCAAGTTCATCGCTATTGGAAAAGTCTTCGTTTTTTTCAAGGAAAAAAGATTTTCAAAAAATGGCTGAGTCGAAACTTAAAACTGAATTGGCGGCAAATGAGCGATTTTATCAAGATTTGGTTTCAGCTTTAAATATTTTAGGTCTTAGTCCTAGTTTACTAGAGGCAGAGCAAATTCTAAAACTTATGTATGTGCAATGGAACCCTGCCCGAAAATCCGATTTAGGAATAATCGACCCCGATCATATTCGGACAGGTCTATTGTTTACAGATGTCGGCATTGATCAAAAAGGATTTGCGCTTAGTGATTACAACTACCGTGTCATTTCGCTAAAAATTCTTCCTGATCAGACTTTCGCTTCGATGGCCCAAAAACTTCGTGAATTGCCATTTGATACAAGATTGTCCCTGACGGTTCATGTACCTAATCAACAAAAAGAGCTTGAAACTTTACAGACACAAAGACGTATTGCTTTTTCTATGGTCGCAGGCAAAAAATCCGGC